>PUPA01000079.1 GCA_003552885.1 Natrialbaceae archaeon | reverse complement strand
TGCTGTCGGCCGGGGTCGTCCACACGTTCATGAACGCGGTGCCGGCGATGGCACTGGGAGTCCCCGACGCGGAGATGGCGGTCACCGCGCTGCCGGGCCACCGGATGGTGCTCGCCGGCCGGGGCCACGAGGCGATCCGCCTCTCGGCGCTCGGGAGCGTGCTGGCCGTGCTCGTCGCGGTTCCCCTCGCGGTGCCGATCACCGTCGGGGTGACGGCCGTCTACCCGACCCTACGAGAGCACCTCCCGTTCGTGCTCGCGGCCGTCGCGGTCGGGCTGGTCGCCGCCGAACGCGGCTGGCGAGGGCGGCTCGGCGCGCTCGTCTCGTTCGGGCTGGCGGCCGCACTCGGCTGGGCGACGCTCGACCTCTCCCCGGAGGCACCCCTCGACGCGGGCGGGATGCTCGCGCCGCTTTTCGCCGGCCTCTTCGGGGCGCCGGTGTTGATCGACGCGATCCAGGGCGGCGGGGTGCCGGCCCAGGAAGACGCCGGGATCCGCCTCTCGCGGCCGCTTCTCGGGGCTACGGCGATCGCCGGCGCGGTCGCCGGGGCCGTCGTCGGCTACATTCCGGGGATCTCGGCGGCCATCGCGGCCGTCGCCGTCCTCGTGGCCGTCCCCGGCGGCTCGGGCGACCGGGGTTACATCGTCGCCACCAGCGGCGTCGACACGGCGAACACGATCTTCGCGCTGTTCGCGCTCGCGGCGATCGGCCAGCCCCGCACGGGCGTGATGGTCGCCTTCGAGAACGCCGGCGCGCCGCTTTCCCTGCCCGTTCTCGTCGGTGGCGTGGTCCTCGCCGGACTGATCGGCTTCGTCCTCGTGATCGTCGTCGGCGACCGCTATCTCGCCGTCGTCGGTCGGACCGACTACTGGAAGATCTCCGTGGCGGTGCTCGGGCTGTTGTTCGTGCTCGCGTTCCTCCTGACCGGGCCGGTCGGCGTCGGCGTCTTCGTGGTCGCCGCCGGCGTCGGGATGGTTCCCGTCCGGTGTCGCGTCCGGCGCGTTCACCTGATGGGCGTGTTGATCGGGCCCCTGATCTTCCGGCTCTGAGGGGCGACCGTTCGGAGCCGGAACGCCGGTCGACCTGTCGGAAGGGAACGCTTTTGACTCCCCCTCACCGAGAGCCGCGTATGGACTGGCCGCACGATCCCGACGGCGAGGAGGGCAGCGAGGGCGGTCGCAAGTACGATATGGCGATCATCGCCAAGAAGATCGACGAAGAGGAGGACTTCCCCCTAGAGCGTGGGACGTTCGTCGAGGCCTACGGCGACCACCCGATCCGGGTCAACCACGAGTCGGTCGTCGCCCTCTCTGAGATCTTCGAGTACGTCAAGCCCGAGGAGTTTAGCGACATGGTCGAGTTCCACCGGGCCGTCGGCGACGCGATGCGCGAGGGCGGCTTCTGGACGTACCACCCCGTCGGCGCCGACCCCGAGAAGAAATCCGCGTGAACGGCTCTCGCCGATCGGAGGGCGTCACGAAACTGGATCCCGTGTCGTTTATACGGAGGCGGCCGAAGTTCGAGCCACCGTGACGAACACGCAGGTTACCCTCGTTCAGATCGACAACTACGGCCCCTGGACGGTGACCCCGGAGCCACGCCGGGAGGCCGACCTCCAGACACTCCAGTCGCGGCTGTACGCCGACCTCTCCCAGCTGATCGGGAGCCGCGGAGGGTACGTCTTCTTCACCCGGTTCGACAACATGGTCGCGGTCACGAACGGACTCGACGCGGCCGACCACGCGCTGATCCAGGAGTCAGTCGCCAACCGCTACCCCGTCACCCTCAGTCTGGGTGTCGCGACGGGGCCGAACCCGGCCGGGGCGCTGGCCGACGCCACCGGCGTCATCCAGGCGGCCGGCAGCGCCCAGGACAGCGACCGTCGGGGCGTACTCGACGGCGAGTTCGCCGGCGACCGGACCGACGACGGCGTCCAGATCGCCCACTTCGACGTGATCGACGCCACCGGCGAGTACACCGACGCGCTCAACGCCTTCGACACGTTCATCGAGATCGAACAGGGGTACGCCGCGTTGATGAAGTACATGCGCCACAGCCACGACGCACTCTCCTTTTTCGTCGGCGGGGACAACATCATCGCCGTCTGTCCCGACCTCGAGACCGGGGCGTACGAGGAGGCCATCGACCACGTCGAGGACGACGCGGGCGTGAGCCTCCAGGTCGGTGCCGGACGAGGGTCGAACGCTCACGCCGCCGGGATGGCCGCGAAACACGCCCTCGAGGCCTGCCGCGAAGACGGCTCGCGCGTGGAGCTGGCCTGGGAGAGAGGGTGAGCCACGGACATCGTCCACGCGAGGTCAGGTAGCCCCCGCCTACGGTCGCTACGCCGACGTTTCCCACCCCATAACAATGCCCTCGACGACGGTCGGTGAGGCGAATGCGACGCCGTTCGTACCTCGCAGCCGCGGCGGCCGGGGCGTTCGCGGGCTGTCTGGCGACCGACAGGGACGATCCGTCGAACGGTGACGACGGGGACGACGACGCGGAAGCCGTGGCGGGCCCCGACGACGGGGAGACGTTCGACGACTTCGAGCGCCTCGGCAACTGGTCGGTCGTCGCCGGCTCGCTCCACCGGGTCACCGAGGACGCCGTGGCGGGCTCACAGTCGGCGCTGTTGCGAAGCGACGGCGAAGACCGGGTCAGGATCGTTCGCGAGCTCTCCCCGCCAGTCGACTTCTCGGGGCTGTGGCCGGGGCTTTCGCTCGCGACCGACGCCCCGGCCTCGCCGACGGTCAGGCTGGTCGACGACGACGGTGACTGGGTCGACTTCCGACACCGGCCGGGGGCGAACACCGAGCTCGTCCGGGCAAATTTCGGGATCGACGACGTCGAGGGGGAGCCGGAGCTCGAACGAACCGCGGAGATCGTCGTCGACCAGTGGGTCGGCGAGGAGACGAGCCAGCTGTGGATCGACGACCTGCGGTTTCTCTCCGGCCCGGCGACCGGCCGCGTGATGATCGGCTTCGACGGCGGCTTCGAGGAGGAGTACACCGTCGGCCTCCCGATCCTAGAGGAGTTCGGGTATCCGGCGACCACCTTCGTGAACACCGAGACGCTCCGGGAGGAAGCCCACCACGAGGGGGGCCGTCTGGCGGTACCCCAGCTCGAGGAGCTCGCCGATGCGGGCTGGACGGTCGCCAGCCGCGGCGCGCTCGAGGCCGAGTACCCGACGCTGACCGAAGAGGAGCAGGCGGCACTGATCGAGGAGGCGGTCGACTGGCTCGAAGGACGCGGGTTCGGCGACGGTGCGGCGTACTTCTCCTATCCACGGGGTGGCTACGACGACCGGACGCTCGAGCTGGTCGAGTCGGCCCACGAACTCGGCTTCGCGAGCGGGTTCCCGGCGGCCGCCCGGATCGGGAACCCGCTTCTCTGCCCGAAACTCGTCGAGCCGGACGTCGAGACGGCCAAGGCGGCGATCGACCGAACCGCGGCGTTCGGCGGGATCACCGCGCTCTGTTACCGGCGGCCCGGACCGACCTCCTGGGAGGACTTCGAGGAGACGATCGCCCACCTCGCGAGCCTCGAAACCGAGAGCCGGCTGGCCGTCGCGACGCCCAGACAGCTCGAGACGACACACCTTCACTGACGGCCCCGATCGCTCTCAACGCCCGCCGTCTGCGGACCGGCCCCGCCGGCCGACGACGTTGTGGGAGCGAAAGGAGAGCACCGCCGTTCCGTCGGCGAACACCGTCCGTTCGAACTCGACGTAGCCGCGGTCCTCGCGGCTCTCGGAGGGCGTCTTCCCGACGACCTCGATCCGGAGGCCGAGGGTGTCCCCCGGCCGGACCGGCTCGTGCCAGCGGAGCTCGTCCATTCCGATCCCACCCATGTTGTCGAGGCCCATCCCGCCGACGAACTCGGTGACGAACAGCCGGACGGACAGACAGAGCGTGTGGAGGCCGCTGGCGACGAGCTCGCCGAACATCGAGTCGGCGGCGGCCGCCTCGTCGAGGTGAAACGGCTGTGGATCGAACTGCTCGGCGAACTCCACGACCTCCGATCGGGTGACCGTGTGGCTGCCGACCTCGAACCGGTCGCCGACGGCGAGGTCTTCGAAGTGACGGGTCATGGAGGCCGGTGGGAGGGACGGGTCATAAGTGTTCTACGTCGAGGGCGACGCGGGTCCGGAGCGGTCGACGGCCATAGCAGAACGGATTTACGTCGTGGACCGCATCCCTCGGGTATGGATTACGAAGCGAGTCTCGACCGGGCGATGGAGAACGTCCCCGACATCGGGGGCGACGAGGAACGGCTGAAGATCCCGGAGGCCAGAGCCCAGAAAGACGGTGCGTTCACGCGGTTTACGAACCTCGGGGAGATCGCGGACGTGCTCTCGAGGGAGTCCGAACACCTCCACCGGTTCGTCCAGCGCGAGCTCGGGACGAGCGGGAAGTTCGAGAGCGGCCGCGGGCGGTACAACGGCAGCTTCTCGGCGGGCGAGTTCGACGCGACCGTCGACGCCTACGTCGAGGAGTACGTCCGGTGTTCCGAGTGTGGGCTCCCCGACACCCGGCTGGTCAGGGAAGATCGTACACCGATGTTGCGGTGTGACGCCTGTGGTGCCTTCCGGCCAGTGACCAAACGCTCGACGAGCCCACAGCAACAAACACAGCGCGAAGCCGTCGAGGAGGGGAACACCTACACCGTCGAGATCACCGGCACGGGCCGGAAAGGCGACGGCGTCGCCGAGAAAGGCGAGTACACCATCTTCGTCCCCGGCGCCCGGGAGGGCGACGTCGTCGAGATCTACATCGAGAACATCTCGGGGAACCTCGCGTTCGCGAGGCTGGCGTAGAGGAGAGTCTTTTTGCCACCGGCACGCCCACGGTCCGGTATGGAGGGACGCGAGTTCGCGGTCGAGACCGTCCTGGCTCCCGTCGACGGCACGGAGGAGTCCGCGGCCGCCGTCGAGTACGCCGTCGCGGTCGCGGAGCGGTACGACGCCGTCGTCCACGCGCTGTACGTGCTCGGACGCGGTGTGGTCAGGGGGATCGACGCGGGAACGGTCGACGAGGAGGAGGTCGCCGAGACCGCACGGAGCTTCCTCGAGGAGGTAGAGGAGGTCGGCGCCGAACGGGACGTCGCGGTGTCGACGTCGACGGTCCAGGGGTTCTCGCCGACGATCAAGACCCGCCACCCCGGTAGCGTCGTCCTCGATTCGGCCGACGCCGTCGGCGCCGACTTCGTCGTGCTCCCCCGGGAGTCGGCGACCGACGCCCCGGAGGTGCTGGAACGTGCCGCCGAGTACGTGCTCGCGTACGCCAGCCAGCCGGTCCTCTCGGTGTGAGAGTGTCGTACGTCGCGATCCCGGCGGTCAGCGTTCGACGTTCACGACCAGATCGGTCGCGATCCAGCCGTCGCAGTTACCGCGTTCGGTGAACACGAGTCGACCGGGACGGGTCTCGTGGCTCGTCACGGCCGTGGCCGTCGGCCCGTCACCCTCCCGATCGTCCGTCCGTCCGGCGGAGGCGCCCATCGAGATGACTTAGGCGGGCCTAAAATAAAAAGGGTTCCGGTCGACGCGACGGCGTGAGAACGTCGCCGAGAAAGGCGAGTACACCATCTTCGTTCCCGGACGCCGGCTTCGACGTCGCCACGGAACCACCGCGCCCGACGCCGAGTGCGTTCCCGACGCCACGGCCGTCCAGCGGTCGGTGGACCCGGGGACGCTCGATCAGATGACCTCGTCGAACTCGTTGTGGCCGTGGATGTCGACGCCCTCCCCCGTGATCTCACAGAGGTAGACGCCGTTGCCGGAGCCGGTGTCGCGCTCGACGGCGGCTTTGATCCCGCGGGCGGCGATCGTCAGTGCCTCCTCGTTCGAGAGGTCGTCCTCGTAGGCGCCCTCGAGGTGGCCGTAGGCCAGTTGCATCCCCGAGCCGGTCACGGTGTAGTCGTCTTTCATCACGCCTCCGGCGACGTCGATGCTGTAGACGTGGTTGCCCTCGTCGTCGACCCCGCCGAGGATCGGTGCGATGGCGAAAAACGGCCCGCCGCGGGCGAAGTTCCCTGCGAGCGTCGCGAGCGCGCCGATCGTCATGTCCTCGCCACGACGGGCCTCATAGAGGTTGACCTCCGCGCGCAGGCTGGAGATGAACGACTGGGCGCCGCCGACCGAGCCGACCATCGTCATCGCGCCGGTCGGGTGGATCTGCTCGACTTTCTGGACGTTCTTGTTCGAGACGAACCGGCCGCCGAGGCTGGCACGCATGTCGGTCGCGATGACGACGCCCTCGGCGGTCGAGATACCGATGGTCGTGGTGCCGGTCTCGTTCACTCCACGGAGGTCGGCCTGTGAGAGGTCGTTCTCCGGCAACGAGCCGACCTCGGGACCGTACGGGTCCGTGTCGTCGGCGAGTCTGGAGGCCGTACGCGAGAATTCGGAGTCGCGAGCAGGTGGTCGCATTGACCGCACGTACGGCCGGAGCGATATAAAAGGGCGGCGTTCGCCCCCGTCGTTTCCGCTACTGGTCGGCCTCGGCGGCCTCGTAGGCCTCCTCGACGCGGGCGAGCAGCCGGTGGACCGGGAGGGTAACGCCCGTCTGACGGGTGGCGAGTGCGAGCGGCATCACCAGGATACCGACCGCGATACAGAGCTGGTACAGCGCGAACAGCGTCGCGTGATACACGCGGGATCTCATTGGCGTTCGCTCCACCCCAGCCGAGGGTCACATATAAACATTTCTGCCGAGCGGTGGGTGTGATCATCGTCCGTTACGGTTTCGGGTCGGCGTCGTCGTGCGATTCAACTGTAGTTGAACCGGGTCCAACCGAAAGCGCACCCGCGGCGAAATACCCCGATCATGTGGCGGGTTGAGCCAGTCGTTTTCCGTAACTTATGACCATAATCTCCCTACCGTGCGCACCTGACCGGCCACGAGAAGGCGTGTGAGTCCCTTTCAGGGGTGGCTGGCGTCGAAGTTCGACGGTCGACGTCCCCGACGGGTAAGCGGGTCCGGCCCTCAACGACCCGTAGACGGGGACGAACCGAAACAGGGGAGGTCCCCGGGGTGCAGTGACCGGTATGAGCAACTACCTCGTCGGGATGGAGGCCGCCTGGCTGGTCCGGGACGTGGAGGCGATCGACGACGCGATCGGCGTCGCGGTCAGCGAGGCCGGCAGGCGGCTCAACGACCGGAACATGGAGTACGTCGAGGTCGAGGTCGGCGCGACCGGCTGTCCGGCCTGCGGGGAGCCGTTCGACTCGGCGTTCATCGCCGCCGACACTGCGCTGGTGGGACTCGCCCTCGAGATGGAGGTGTTCAACGCCGAGGGGGAAGAACACGCCTCCCGGATCGCAAAGAGCGAGGTCGGGGGTGCGTTGCGCGACGTTCCCCTCTCGGTGGTCGACGTCTTCGAGCTCGAAGCCGACGGCTGAACGGCGACCGGGGTCGGTGGGGTGTGACCTACCACCGAAACGCTTTCTATAACCCGTGGTTATTGTGGCGTATGGAGTTGCCCACGCCGGCGGACCTCAGACAGCGCCGGACCGAGCTGGGGCTGACCCAGAGCGAGCTGGCCGACCGGGCCGACGTCTCCCAGCCGCTTATCGCCCGGATCGAGGGCGGCGACGTCGACCCACGGCTGTCGACGCTCAGGCGGATCGTCACCGCCCTCGACGACGCGGAAGGCGACGTCGTCCGCGCGGTGGATCTGATGAACGAGGCGGTCGTCTCGGTCGCCCCCGAGGACCCGGTGAGCGAGGCCGCCCGCCGGATGGAAGCGGAGGCCTACTCCCAGCTGGCGGTGATCCAGAACGGGGTGCCGGTGGGCTCGATCAGCCAGGGTGACCTCGTCGGGCTCGACGAACGGGACCGGGAGGATCCGGTCGAGTCACACATGGCCGAGAGCTTCCCGACGGTCTCGAAGGACGCGACCCTAGACGAGATCAGCAACCTACTCGAACACTACAAGGCGGTGATGATCACCGAGGCCGGCGAGACCGTCGGCATCCTCACCGAAGCGGACCTCGCCGCCCGACTCTCCTGATCGTTCGCGTCCCGGACGATCGACCGTCGCGTCCCGGACGGTCAGCTCTCGGCGTCGCGTTTGGCCTCGAGGAGCTCCTGGTACCGGTTGCGGATCGTCACCTCGCTCACGTCCGCGACCGCCGACACCTCCGACTGGGGGATCCGCTCGTTGGTCAGCCGCGCGGAGGCATAAAGCGCGCTCGCGGCGAGGCCGACGGGGTGTTTGCCGCTGTGGACGCCCGTCCGCTTTGCCGTCTCCAGCAGCGACCGGGCCTGGCGTTCGGTCTCGTCTGAGACCTCGAGCTCGGAGGCGTACCGGCCGACGTACTCGACCGGGTCGGGCGGTTCGAGACGCAAGTCGAGTTCGCGAACGAGATACCGG
Source organism: Natrialbaceae archaeon (assembly GCA_003552885.1). Classification (GTDB taxonomy): domain Archaea; phylum Halobacteriota; class Halobacteria; order Halobacteriales; family Natrialbaceae; genus Tc-Br11-E2g8. Next base: position 8,165 of record PUPA01000079.1, on the reverse strand, counting down.
TAGGTGCGTGTCACCTCGAGACGCTCGACGCGGCTGACGTTCGCGACCTCGTCGACCGACCGCGGCACGCCGGTCTGGCGGGTCGCGGCGTACAGCGCGGCCGTCGCCATCCCCTCGATCGATCGGCCGGCGAGGAGGTCCTCTTCGAGGGCCCGCCGGTAGATGACGCTCGCGGTCTCCCGACTCGGTTCGGGGATGCCGAGCGCACTCGACATCCGGTCGATCTCCCCCAGGGCGTGTTTCAGGTTGCGCTTGCTGGCGTCGCGGGTCCGAAACCGCTCGTCCCAGATTCGCAGCCGGTTCATCTGTCGGCGCTTTCGCGCCGAGAGCTGACTGCCGTAGGCGTCCTGGTTGCGCCAGTCGATCCGGGTCGACAGCCCCTGGTCGTGCATCATCTTCGTGGTGGGGGCACCGACCCGGGTCTTCCGTTCGCGGGCTTCCTGGTCGAACGCCCGCCACTCCGGCCCGTAGTCGATCCGGTTGCCGTCGACGACCAGCCCACAGTCCTCACAGACCAGCTCGCCGTCGCCGATCTCGTCGACGAGCCGACCGTCACACTCCGGACAGTCGTCGACGTCCTCCCGGCGGCGGTCGACCTCGCCCTCCCGGCGGCGGTCGACCTCACCGTCCTCAGTAATGGATTCCGTTTTCGTCGAGTTCATGATGTGTGCTGGGTCGACGTAGGAGGCCGCGAGGTAATTATTTTACTATGCTACTCACGGTCTACGTAACCTAATAAAGTTACTTCGGCGGGCGTGTGGCCGGTGGGCTGGGCGTCGACTGCGAGGAGGATTCGGAGAGTCGGGCGGCTTACTCGGCGGCGATGACGTCGTCGATGCGGACGATCATCGTCGCGGCCTCGGTCGCACTCTCTATGGCTTCACGTTTGACGTCGGCGGGGTCGACGACGCCGTGTTCGACGGGGTCGCCGATGGTGATCTCCTCGCCGTCGGTGATCAGGCCGGCACGGCCGTCGGAGTCGTGGGCGGCACGGAGGTCGACGAGCGAGTCGATCGGGTCGCGGCCGGTGTTGGTCGCGAGCGTCCGCGGAACGACGTCGACGGCGTCGGCGAAGGCGTCGACGGCGAGCTGTTTGCGGCCCTCGATGCCGGCGGCGGCCGAGCGGACGGCGTCGGCGATCGCGATCTCGGTCGCGCCCGCACCGGGGACGACCTCGCCGGAGTCGAGTGCCGTGGCGACGACGTCGAGGGCGTCCTCGATCGCTCGCTCGAGCTCGTCGACGACGTGTTCGGTGCCGCCGCGGACGAAGACGGTGACCGACTCCGCAGCGGCGCCACCCTCGACGAAGGCGAGTTCGTCGTCGCCGAAACGCTCGGTGCGCACGCGGTCGGCGTGGCCGAAGTCGTCCTCGCTCAGGTCATCGAGCGCGCCGACGCGCTTTGCGCCGGTCGCCGAAGCGACCTCCCGGGCGTCGGAGCTGCCGAGGTCGGCGAACGTGAGGATGCCCTCGCCGGCCAGGTAGGAGGCGACGCGGTCGTCGACGTCGTCGGTGGTGAAGACCACGTCGACGCCGCTGTCGGCGATCGTCTCGGCGTACCCTCTGAGCTCGCCCTCCTCGGCGTCGAGGGCGGCGTTGAGCTGGTCGATCGAGTCGATCGCGTACTCGGCGTCGATCTCGCCGGTCCGGACCTCGAGTTCGACGTCGAGGATGGCGACGTCGGCGTCCTCGACGAGGGTCGGCATCTCCTCGTGGGCTGGCTCCTCGTCGACGACGATGCCGGGGACGAGTTCGGTGGCGCTCGAGGAGGCACCGACCCGGGTGTGGACGGCGACGTTCTCGCGGGCGACGTCGCCGTCGTCCTCGACGTGACGGATGGCCTCGACGACGGTCGCCGCGAGCGTCTCGGGGGTGAGCCCGCCGGTTCCCTTACCGGTCATACTCGAGGAGGCGACCTGCTCGAGGAGCTCGTCGTCGACCTCGACCTCGAGGACGACGTCGTCGATCGCCTCGCCGGCGATCCGGGCGGCCTCGTGGTACCCCTCGACGACGGTCGTCGCGTGGACGTCTTGCTCGATGAGGTCTTCGGCCTCGGCGAGGAGGTTGCCGGCGATCACCGCGGCCGTGGTCGTCCCGTCGCCGACTTCCTCCTCCTGGGACTCGGCGACCTCGACGATCATCTGGGCGGCGGGGTGTTCGATGTCCATCTCCTCGAGGATGGTCGCGCCGTCGTTGGTGATGACGACGTCCCCACCGGAGTCGACGAGCATCTTGTCCATCCCGCGGGGACCCAGTGTCGTCCGTACCGACTCGGCGACCGCCTTGCCGGCCATGATGTTCGACGACTGGGCGTCACGGCCCTGGGTTCGCTGGCTGTCCTCGCTCAGGATGAACATAGGCTGTCCGCCCATGCGTTGCTGTTGTGCCATGTGTAGATCCTCACTACACGTATCGTCAGCACTTCTATATAAAAGTTTCCCTAGCGAGTCGATCCCCTCTTGCGGTTTTCTGTGTCAGACATGAGCACACGACGTGGGCGGATGCACGAGGGATCACCGACGCGCGCGGGCCACAACGATGCACGCGGAGGCCACGACGACGCACGCGGAGGTCACGGCGAGCCGGTAGCACGATATGGTTCGAACGAGTAGCCACCGGTGGATGCTGGAGCTGGAACACGGCTACCGGATCGTCGACGTGCACACGCGTCTGGTACCCGAGGAGGCCACGGGGGTGGGGGGATGGGCGGTCTCGCCCGACCGCCTCGAGCGGGAGATGCACCAGGCGGGGGTCGTCCGGGCGATCGTCTCGCCCGAGCCGGCCCCGCGTCGGGGGTACGTCGCCGCGAACAACGGCGTCGCCCGGCTGAGTGTCGACCGGCCGTTCGTCGCGTTCGCCCGAATCGACGGTCCACGCTCCCCCGGGAGCGTCCGGACGGGCCGTCTCGGCGACGTCCTCTCCGGTGGGCGCGAGGACCACCACACCTCCCCGGCGGACGTCGAGCAGTACGCCTACGACGACCGGTTCCACGGCTTCGTCCTCGATCCGGCCGCGGACGGCATTCCGGACGAGGAGACCATAGCGCGCCTGGAAGCGGTCTCCCTCCCGGTGCTCGTCGGCGGCGGCGTCGACGCCCCGCCGTCGCTGCTCGCGGAGACGCTCCTCGGGCGGTCGTTTCCCGTCGTCGTCGCGGGTTTCGGGGGGTTCCCGCTCGACCGGGAGCTGATGGACGAGATGATCGACCTGCTCGAGGAGTACGACGACTGTTATCTGGACACGAGCTTCGTCCGCTACCGCCGCCAGCTCGAACGGGCGCTGCTCGAACACCCCGACCGGGTGCTGTTCGGCTCGGGGGCGCCCGCCGCCCACCCGAACGTCGCCGTGATGGAGATCCTCACCCTCGACGTCTCCGAGGACAAACTCGTCAGGGCGTTCTGGAAGAACGCCGCACGCGTCATCGACGCCCTGGACCCGAAAGTGCGGCCCTAGAGGCCGATATGCGGCCTCAAGGACCCCTAGAGCGGACAGACGGCCTCGGACGAACCGAAAACACGCTCCGGCGGACTCACTCGAGGGGGTTCTCGACGACGACCGTCTCCTCGCGGCCGGGGCCGACACCGACGGCGTAGACGGGGGCGCCGAGCTCCGCCTCGAGGTACTCGAGGTACGCCCGGGCGTTCTCCGGAATCGCCCCGTACCCCTCGGCGGCGACCTCGGCCCAGTCGACCTCGGGCCAGCCTTCGAGGGTCCGGAGGACGGCCTCACACTCCCCCCACCGCTCGGTGGTCGGAGGCATCGTCAGCCGTCGCTCGCCGTCGAGTTCGTAGGCGTGGCCGACCCGCACCTCGGGGAGCCCCGCGAGCACGTCGAGGTGGTTGACCGCGAGCCCGGTGAAGCCACTCGCGCGGGCGGCGTGTCGGAGCATCGGCACGTCGAGCCAGCCGACCCGACGGGGACGGCCGGTGACGGTGCCGTACTCCCCGCCCTCGTCGCGGATGTACGTCGCGAGCTCCTCTTGCTCGGCCGGCGTCTCCCCCGGATCGTAGCCGGGGGTCTGGCCCTCGACGCCGCCGAGTTCGGTCGGGAGCGGGCCGGTGCCGACCCGCGAGAGGTACGCCTTCACCACGCCGATCACCTCGCCGGAGCCGACGACGGTGGGGCCGAGCCCGGAGCCGACGCAGGCGCCCCCGGCCGTCGGGGTCGAGGAGGTGACGTAGGGGTAGATGCCGTGATCGATGTCGATCGAGGTGCCCTGTGCGCCCTCGAGCATCACCTCGTCGCCGGCGTCGATCCGGTCGGCCAGGAAGTCCCCACAGTCGACGGTCATCCCTTCGAGGCGCTCGCCGTACTCGCGGTAGCTCTCGTAGAGGCTCCCGACGTCGAAACGGTCGTCGGTCTCGACGCCGAAGACCTCCTCGGCGAGCGCACGCTTCTGGGGGACGACGTACTCGAGACGCTCCCGGAGGGCGTCGGGGTCGAGCAGGTCGCCGATCCGGATCCCGCGGCGACCGGCTTTGTCCTCGTAGGTCGGTCCGATGCCGCGTTTGGTCGTGCCGGCGGCGAGACCTTCCTTTGCGTCCTCCTCGATGCCGTCCAGGACGCGGTGGTACGGCATGATGACGTGGGCGCGTTCGGCGACCCGGACGTCCGGCTCGAGCCCACGCTCGACGAGGGCGTCGAGCTCCTCGAAGAGGGTCTCGGGGTTGACGACACAGCCGTTTCCGAGGACGCCGACTTTTCCCCTGACGGCGCCGGAGGGAACGAGCGAGAGCTTGTACGTCTCCTCGCCGTGGACGACGGTGTGACCCGCGTTGTCGCCGCCTTGATACCGGACGACGACGTCGACAGCGTCGCCGTAGAGGTCGACGACGCCGCCTTTGCCTTCGTCGCCGAGCTGTGACCCGACGATGGTGACGGTCATGACAGCACCCGGTTCTCCGTCGGCCGGTAAACAGATTACGATCCATCCATCGGACACCGGTCTGCACGTTGTGTGGAGCAGAACGCACGGGTGGGGACCGGTGGACCGGACGACGGGGATCGGTGGACTGGACGACGGGGATCGAGGGTCAGCCGATGAAGACTGGCGGGCCGGACGACGGGGATGGACCGGATGGCGGGACGCGCGACCGGGATCCGGCGGGCCGGCGAAGCGTCGACGCGACGGCGGTCCGACACGACGGCCGGAGTCCGGGGCCGACGCGGAGCGGGGAGTTAGCCGATCGAGCCACAACCGTTATATCCTACCACGTACGATCTGTCAGCAGCGGCCTCATTTCCGTCGCAGAGGGGAATCTTTAAAGCCTACAAAGACAAGCTAACAAGTGCCATGATAGACAGGCTTGAGAAGGAAGTCGATATGCTGGAACGACACCTTCAGGTCCTTCGGATGGTGATCGAGAACGAACCGATCGGGATCGTGAAGATGTCGAACGAGACCGGCTATCCCCACCACAAGGTCAGATACTCCCTCCGCGTCCTCGAAGAGGAGAACCTCATCGAGCCCTCCAGCCAGGGAGCGATCAAGACGGAACACACAGCCGACTTCGTCGACGACCTAGACGGCAAGGTCGACGAGATCATCGAGAAGCTAGAGGAGATGAAAATCGAGGACGTCGCCGAGATCGAAGGCTAGAGCTCCGGCACGGTCACGTGGAAGCCGCCCGAGCGCGACTCGACCAGACAGAGGTGGTAGCCCTGCTTTCGGGAGAGGTTGACGTAGCTGAGCTTCGAGCCACGGCTCAGGAGGCCGCCGCTCGTCGCCCGTTCGGCGACCTCGAGGGCCCCCGGCTCGAAGAAACTCGAGGTGACGGCGAACGCGGCCCCGAGGTCGGGGTAGTTCGCCTTCACCGCCGAGGCGGTCTCCTCTAGCTCCGCGAGCGCGTCCCGGGGTGCCGGATCCCGCGAATCGTTGAGGGTCGCGACGACGAGCGGCCGACCCATCCGATCGAACGCGACGAGGTCGAACGCGACCGCGTCCGGGACATCCTCGGTGTCGTCGTCGGCCAGCGAGATCGTCGCGTCGAACCCCACGCGATCGATCCGCGGGATGGCGTCGTAGAGGTCGCCGAGCCCGTTGCCCTTTCCCGTGTCACGGATCTCATACAGCAGCGTACCCGTCAGCCAGTCGATAAACCGGTACTCGATCGTCGTCGGCAGGAACTCCCGGTACGGTCGGCCGTCGACGGTCGTCGAGGCGTCGTCGAAGCCGGTGTGGTGTTCCAGCCGCAGATTCGCGGCCACCTCGTCGGCGTCGGCCTCCCCCGCGTGGGCCCGCTCCAGGGTCGGTTCGCTCTTCGAGCCGTACCGCACGAAGAGGTTGGTGTCCGCGAGCGCCGCCGTCGGCGTGAGCCCGCTGTCCCCGCGTCGACCCGTGGCGCCGTCGGACCGCAGCCGTTCGAGTTCCCCCTCGAGCTCCGCGATCCGTCCCTGGAGACGCTCGACGGTCCCCGAGAGCTCCCGGTTTCGCGACCGGAGCGCGTCGCGTTCTTCGGTGAGCTCCTCGTGGGCCGCCGCCAGCCGATCGCGTTCCTCGGTGAGCGTCTCGACCCGCTCGTCCCGGTCTTCGAGACGTTCGCGCTGGGTTTTCAGACGCGCGGTCAGCTCCTCGACCCGCTCGGCCGACGCCCCCTCGCGGGGACCTCCGGCGTCCACCGCCGGCGAGCCGTTGCCCGTCGCCGTGGATCGGTCGTCGGTTCGCGAGGTCGACCTTCCGGAAGGGGTCGCCTCGCTGGCGGTGTTCTCGGGGTCGATCGACGGGATCCGCCGGGTCTCCCGCCAGCGCTCTTCCTCCTCGAGGCGGCGGTCGAGCTCCGAGCGACCCTCGCCGCCGTTCGCCCCGGCCGTCCGATCCTCCCCCGCTCTGCGATTGGTCTCCGTTCGGCCCTCCCCCGCCGTCTCCGGGTCGTCCGGTCGATCCTCCGTCGCCTTCGGATCGTCCGGTCCACCCGTGGTCCAGTCGATCCCGCTCTCCTCGAGCCTGTCGGCGGCGGCCTCGACCTCCTCCGGCGTCGGCGACGGCCCGCCGGAGCCCTCCACAGCCGACTTCTCGTCGATCGCGTCTTCGGCCGAATCCTCGTCTACCCCGCCTTCGATCGAACTCTCGTCGGCCCCGTCTTCGGCCGAATCGTCGTCGACCCCACCTTCGGCCGAGCCCTCGTCGATCCCGTCTTCGATCGAGTCCTCGACATCGTTCTGGGCTCCAGCGTCGGTCGCCGACTCATCCTCGGCCGGAGCGTCCGCCCCGACAGAGCCCTCAGACGGCGGTCCGTCCTCGTCGGTCAGCTCAGCGGGCATCGTCACCTCCTCGCCACCCTCGACGTTCTCGGTGCCGGGCATGGGCCCGTCCTCGATCCGCCCCGTCGAGGTCCCCTCGTCGTAGCTGACGGTCTCGACTGGGTCCGCGGACGGCTCGTCACCGGCCGTCGATCCGTCCTCAGCCGTCGGCTCCGCCTCCTCGACTCCGGGCATCGGCTCCGCCTCGACGTCAGCCGTCGGCTCCGCCTCCTCGACTCCAGGCATCGGCTCGGCGTCTTCTGCACTCGACATCGGCTCCGCCCCGCCGACCCCGGCCCCCGGCTCCGGGTCGGGTTCGGGGACCGACCCGTCGTCGGCCGAAGGGGAGCTTCCCCCGCCGACGGTCCCGAGGTCCGTGACGTCGACGTCGACGTCGAAGACCTCGTAGATGCCGACCTCGTCGGCGGCCCGTTCGTAGGCCTCCTCCCCGGTGAGTAGCCGCTCTGCGTTGCCGATGTAGGCGGCGGCCATCCGCCGGCCACCGTAGTAGACGAGGTAGTAGTCGCCGCTGAGCACGCCCTCGCTGAGTTCGACGTAGCCGGTGAACGATCCCTCGGTGAGGGTTCGGTCGACCTCAGAAAGGGGCGTCTCGTTCGTGTAGTACTTCCCTCTGGTCTCACCGTCGGTCGAGCGCATCGCGGCGAGCAAGGGGAGCGCGTCGTCGGGGGCGACGTGACACCGTCCCCCTGCGTCGAACGTCTCGAGGTCGCCGCCGACGGCGCCGACGCCACGGCCGTTCAACACGAACAGCCACGCGCCGTCGGCCGAGACGGCACCGGAGAAGTTCCGGTCGGCGAGCGTGGCGAGCCCGCCGTCGAACGGTCTCGACTCCCACCGCTCGACGCGCTCTCTCGTCTGGGAGTTCATACGTCACCAAACAGGAACCACCTCAAATACGTTTCGCCTAGAT
>PUPA01000046.1 GCA_003552885.1 Natrialbaceae archaeon | reverse complement strand
GCGAAAGTCTACCACAACGCGCCGAACACCAAATCCACCATCGAGTCGAAATCGATCGCCAAAGACGGCGGCCGCACCAACTACCGCGGGCTCGTCCACATCGCCGACGGCGCCGAGAACTCCTCGACCGCCGTCGAGTGTGACGCCCTGATGTTCGACAACGAGTCCACCTCCGACACCATGCCGTACATGGAGATCGAAGAGTCCAAAGTCGACGTCGCCCACGAGGCCACCGTCGGCAAGATCGGCGACGAAGACATCTTCTACCTCCAGTCGCGCGGCCTCGACGACGACGACGCCAAAAAGATGATCGTCGCCGGCTTCATCGAACCGATCACCGAAGAGCTGCCGATCGAGTACGCCGTCGAACTGAACCGCCTCATCGAACTCGAAATGGAGGGAAGCCTCGGGTAATCCAGCGAACTGATGCAACGATCTCGTCAGGACCGGGACGCAGGTCGGCCCACTACCGCCTCGTTCGGAGGTGACCGTCCGTGAGCGTCCGGAAGCTGCGATGTTTCGAGTGCGGGCACGGCTACGGCTACGTCGGCGACGATTCCCATCCGGCGCGCTGTCCGGCGTGTCACTCGTCGTTGGTCCCTCCGTCGGGTTCGCTCGCCGTCTTCGATCGATCGAGCTGGGAGAGCGCGAACGGTCTCGCAAAGCTACGGATCAGTGCCGTAGACGAGCTCGGGCGGCTGTTCGAGTTCGGCGTCGCTGCCCGCGGCGAGACGGGAAAGCTGGTCGAGCTCCGCATCGACGACGCTCCCGTAGATCCGCGGGTGATCCGCACCGTGGTCCGGATACCGCCGACGGTCGAGGCGGAGCTCGCGGAGGCCGGGCTGACCGTCGAACCGACGTCGAGTGGCCACCCCCGGCGCCCGTCGACTTCGGACTGATCGGCACCCGCTACCCCCGGAGATGGCTCTTTCGTCACCTCGTTTCCGACCGATCCGCCGAACGGCGACGACGGCGCCGTGGAGAGGGACAGCGCCTTTCGGCGACGACGCTGTTCGAGCTACTACGGCGTCTTCCGTACGGAACGGTCGAGCGAGGACGGCCCGACACCAACCCGATCGACCTCGACGCCCATCCGATCGACAGACGCTCACTCGAACAGTTCGTCGACCGCCCGGCGGGCGGCGAGTGCGGCCTCGTCGGCGACGGCCTCGGCCGTGTGCTCCCCGTCGGGGGCGTCGAGGTAGACGTCGACCTCGAGGACCCCCTCCTCGAAAGAGACGGTGACGTCGACGTCACGGACGTCGGAGGTGCGATACCGCGAAAAGATCAGGCCCTCGGCGGCGTCGGAGGCGGTCTCGACGACCGTCTCGGGGGAGGGCGCTCCGTCGGCCATTCAGTCGCCGCCGGCGCCGGGACCGCCCGGCCCCGCGGGACCGCCACCCATGCCGCCGAGCAGCCCTTCGAGTTCCTCCTGGAGCCGCTCGAACTGTTTCTGGACCCGCTCTTCTTGTTTCTCGAGGGTCTCCAGACGGATCTCGAGGGAGTCGACTTTCTCCTCGAGGTCGGCCTCGGCCTCCTCGTAGCCGGTCTCGACGAGCAGCTCCCCGACCTGCCGGTACATCGTCGTCCCCTCGTCGATCCCCTCGAGCTGGTCGAGGGCGGCTTTCGAGTCGGTGAGCGTCGACTCGGTCTCCTGTTTCTGGACCGCGACGGTCTGGGCGGTCTCCTGGAGGTTCTGTAGCTCCTCGATTTTCTCCTGTGCCTCCGGCGGCAGATTGCCCTGCATACTCCGGGGGTTGGCCCCTGGCCGTATAAACCCAAGCTTTGCCGGCCGTGACCGGCCGCCAGGTGACGTCTCCTCTCCGTTCGGATCGGTGATACTGTTGGCTGTAACTGTATCGAGATTCTCGCCATCCCGGTGCGGCGAGAATCTCGAAAGACGTACAGCCGAGAGTATGAAAACGGCCGCCTTCAGCCTTCGAGGCTCTCGAATCGCTCCTGGAGGCTCTCGAGTTGCTCCTGGAACCGGTCGAACTCGGCTTCGAGCTGTTCGGTGATCTCCTCGCCCTGTGCCTCCATCTCCGCCTGGAGCTCCTCGACCTGGGACTCGGCGAGCTCGAACGCCTCGAGGGTTCGGCCCTCGATCTCGGCGTGAGCCTCGAGCAGCGCGTCGAGCCCCTCGGTGAGCGCGTCGAGCCCCTCGGCGACGGTCTCCTCGGAGGCGTCGACGCCCTTCTGGATCTCCTCTTCGACGGCCTCGAAGGCCTCTGCGTGGGCCTCCTCGAGGCCGTCGAACTGCTCGTCGACGGTCGCGCGGATCTCCTCGACGGCGCCCTCGGCGCCGGGCATCGAGGACTCGACCGCGTCGAGGTAGCTGTGGATGCCCGCCCGGGTGAACTCGACGCTCCGGCGCTGGGCCTCCTCCGTCGAATCGACGCCCTCGACGAACAGCTCGTTCGCCCGCTTTTGGGCCTCGAGGCTCTCCGTGAGGACCTGCTGGCTCCGTTCGATCGCCTGTCGTTGCATCTCGAGGGTCATCGAGATCGGGGTGGTGTACTCCGCCATATCCAGCCGTAGACGCCCCGCCCCCATAACTCTTGCCATCAGGTGGTATCTAATACCATCGGATGGTAGAAGCTGCCAGGCGGGCGGTCGAGGTCGCCGGAGGGGGTGGAGACCGGTCGGCTGGTGTGAGCCGACAGGAGGGACGGTGAGAGTCGACCGAGGGGGTGAGCCGGCCGTCGGGCTCGACCGGCGGCGGTATCGACACCCTCTTTTCGGCGCCGGCTGAGTGTCGGCCATGAGCCACGAGATCGCCGTCATCCCCGGCGACGGAATCGGCCAGGAAGTGACGCCCGCGGCCCTCGAGGTGCTGTCGGCGCTGCCCGTCGAGTTCACCGTCCGGGAGGGCCGGGCCGGTGACCACGTCGCCGAAGAGACCGGCGAACCCCTCCCCGCGGAGACCTACGAGCTCGCGGCCTCGACGGACGCGACCCTGTTCGGCGCGGCCGGGGAGCGGGCGGCGGACGTGATTCTCCCGCTGCGGGAGGCCGTCGGCTCGTTCGTCAACGTCCGGCCGGCGCGGGCGTACCCGGGCGTCGACGCGCTCCGGCCCGAGACCGACCTCGTCTTCCTCCGGGAGAACACAGAGGGGGTCTACGCCGGCCACGAGTCCCGACTCACCGACGACGTCTCGACGCTGACGCGGGTGGTCACCGGCCCGGCCTGCCGGCAGCTCGCGGAGTTCGCCTGCGAGTACGTCGCCGACGGTGATGGCTTCACGATCGCCCACAAGGCGAACGTGATGCGCGAGACCGACGGCCGGTTCCTCGAAACGGTGCGGGAAGTCGCCGACGAACGCGGGGTCACAGCCGACGACGTCCTGATGGACGCGTTCGCGACGCAGGTCTGTCTCGATCCGACGGCGTTCGACGTCGTCGTCTGTCCGAACCTCGCCGGGGACGTCCTCTCGGACCTCGCCGCCGGCCTGGTCGGCGGGCTCGGGATGCTTCCCTCCGCCAACGTCGGCGCCGAACGCGGGCTGTTCGAGCCCGTCCACGGCTCCGCCCCGGACATCGCCGGCGAGGGCGTGGCAAACCCCGTGGCGGCGATCCTCTCGGCGGCGATGCTCGTGGAGTTTCTCGGCCACGAGGACGCCGGCAGGCGGGTCAGAGCGGCCGTCGAGGACGTCCTCGCCGACGGCCCGCGGACGCCCGACCTCGGCGGCGACGCCTCGACGGCCGCGGTCACCGACGCCGTCGTCGACCGGCTGTAGCCGACGGAGCCGGACACCTGCGTTCGATTCGTACGGTTTCGTATCTGACTGCTGACCGTATTGCCAACCACTGATAAGGGTCCGCCGGAAGGGCAGAACATGAACCCGACGGCAGACGGCGGTTTCACGCTCCGGGAGGCGACGATCGCGGACGTCCACGCGGCGTTCGAGGCGGGCGAGCTCACCGTGAGGGAGCTCGTCGACCG
>PUPA01000130.1 GCA_003552885.1 Natrialbaceae archaeon | reverse complement strand
TCTGTTCCGACCTGACCTTACCGACGTGTAGTGGTTATTGCTACTTGAAAGTGCGGTCTGGAAACTCAAGGATGCCATCGAACGTGGTTCGTGTAGAGGAGTGTCGGATTCATCCTGCGGCTAAAGCCGCAGGTATTCTCCTTGTATAAACGCCACGCGAGCGTACCCGCGGATCCGGCCACGTCGGCACCGAGGGCGGATTTATGCCTCCGGGACACACACCGTCGATCATGAGCCCCAGCGAGTACCGGTGTACCTGCGGTGCGCTCCTCCGATTCAAACAGGACCTGACACGGGAGCCGGGGACGATCCGCCCACGCTGGAAGTGTCGCCAGTGTGGGACGCCGGTGCCCGGGATCACCGCCGAGCGGCTCCGACACCAACACCCCTCCTGATCGCTTCACCGAGGAGCCTCCCGGCTCCCGACGCGCACGCGGCCCGATCAGTGCTGGTGGCCGGTGGCCTCGCCGAAGGTGACGCCGAAGCGCTCTTCGAACAGCTCCATCACGCGCGTCTCCTGGGCCTTCAGAGCCTCGTCGGCGTCCTCACCGTGGTGGACGACGTGGTGGGCACGTCCTGCGAACGAAAGCGAGACGACGTCGCCGACGGTCTCGGCGGGCGACTGGCCGGCCTCGGCGACGAGCTCGAGCAGGCCGGTCGGCACCGTCACTTCGTCTTCGTCGCCGTCTTCGGACCTGATGGTGAACGTTGTCGTCTCGACGTCGTCGGTCATACGTTCACGTCACGGGGGGTACGTAAACCTGCTTCGGCTGCTCGGTCGCCGCGAGCACCGTGGCGACCCGACCGGCCGGCCGTCGCTCCCCCCGACCGTTGCACACGTGTGTAACAGCCTGTGCACACGTGTGTGTCGGCTGGCCCGTCCGGACGGTCGGACGAGCGGCCCCGGGATCGCTCCCGTTCGTTCGGTCGAGCGTCCACTCAGTCGTCAGCAGTGTCGGCTTCCTCTCCGTCGTCAGCAGTGTCGGCTTCCTCTCCGTCGTCCGCGACGTCGTCGTTCGTCCCACTTTCGGGGCTCTCTCCGTCGTCAGCATTGGGATCCTCGACGTCCTCGTCGGCCCCGGTGTCGTCGTCGGTTTCGGATCCGTCTCCGTCGGGCTCGGCGGGCTCGTCCGCTTCAGCATCCGTTTCTTCTTCATCTCCCGGCTCGGCAGGCTCGTCGTCTACCGTCGGCTCCTCCTCTTCAGGATCGGCATCGGGCGCCGGTTCCTCATCGTCTACCGTCGGCTCCTCCTCTTCGGGCTCGTCGTCTGCCGTCGGCTCCTCCTCTTCGGGCTCGTCGTCTGCCGTCGGCTCCTCGTCGTCTGCTGTCGGTTCTTCGTCATCGGCGAGGATCGCGCCCGCTTCCGGGGTCGCGACGGTCACCGGCTCCTCGTGGCCGTGGTCGGACAGGTCGACCGACCAGACGAGCCGCTCGTCGTCGGTCTCGGGGGTCCAGACGGCCTCGACCGCCCCGTCGCCCGCCTCGAGTTCGGTCGGGGGCTCGTCGGCGGTCGTCCCCTCGGAGAACTCGCTGCCGACGAACAGCGGGACGTCGTTCGGGTTGTCGTAACCGAAGGTCACCGCGATCCCCTCCTCGGTCGGCGTCGCGTCCGCGACGTCGAGTTCGGGGAGGGCCGGTCGGACCGCCTCGAGACAGCCGTCGGCCTCGGGGTTCTCCACCGCCTCGCCGAAGCTGCCGTCGTCCTCGGGGAGCTCGATCGCCCGGAGGATCGACGCCAGCCCGGTTTCCTCGTCGGCGAACGCACCCTCGTCGGCGAGCTGGACGATTCGGGTTCCGTCGGGCTCGATCGAGGCGTCGGCCTCGGGTCCGATCCGGACGATCGTCGCGTTCTCGCCGTCTGCCTCCCACGGGAACTGTGGAACCGACAGCTCGTTCCCGAAGCCGTCGCTCAGGTAGAACTCCTGGGTGGAGCGGACGGTCTCGACTTCGCCGGTGATCTCCGCTTCCGTACAGCTCAGGAACTCGACTGTGGGCTCCGTGACGGCGTAGGCGACCTCCTGGCTCGCCAGCGCCGTCCCCTCGTCGTCGCGGACGGCGACCTCGAGACGGTCGTCAGCCTCCAGGGCTGGCTCGAGCTCCAGCGTGAGCTCTTCTACCCCTTCTCCGGCGTCGAACGGCTCGCTCTCGGCGACGCGCTCGCCGGCCTCGTCGTCGACCGTCAGCGTGTACGCGACCGAGGCGTTCGCCCCGTCAACGAGGAGCGTTTCCCCGTCACCGGTCTGGTTCTCGACCGACAGCGTCGCCTCCGGTTCGGGTTCGGGCTCAGGCTCTGGTTCTGGTTCTGGTTCGGGCTCAGGCTCTGGTTCTGGTTCTGGTTCGGGTTCGGGCTCCGGTTCTGGTTCGGGCTCGGGATCCTCTTCGGCCGCGGTCGCCGCCGAGTCGGTCGCGAACGCGAGGATCGCCTCCGGATCGTCGACGCCGACGGTCCGGACGTGGGAGACCGTCTCCGTCGCCGTCACCTCGACGACGACCCGCACCTCGGCGACGGCTACCGTCCGGAGCTCGATCGCCAGGGAGACCCCCTCCGCGGCGCTCCGTGCCGCGATTTGGCGCTCCTCGGGGGTCACCTCCTCGGGTTCGGCGAGCGCGCCCGCGGCGGCCCCCTCGGCCAGCACCCGCTGTTGACCGACGTCGACGACGTCCGCGAGGATCGACCCCTCGGCGGCGCCGGCGGCGGCCGCCCGGATCGCCGCGGCGTCGGTCACCTCCTGGGTCGTCTGGACGGCGCCTTTCGCCGCTCCGAACGAGGCCTCGCCGATCGCGGTGATCGCCACCGCCTCGAGTCGGGCCCCCCGGAGGGTCCCGTCGGCGGCGCCGAAGGCCGCGGCCTCGGTCGCCTCGACGGACACCCCGTCGCCGGCGAGTGCACCCGTCGCGGCGCCCATCGTCGCCTGCTGGATCTCCTTGATCGTCGCCTCGCCGGGGGCGTCCGCGTCGTCCCCGACGGCGCCCGCGTGCCCCGCGAGCGCACCGGCCGCGGCCCCCGTCGCCGCGAACCGGACGCGCTCGGGGGTGATCGCCTCCCGGTGGTCCTCCTCGAGGCGCTCGAAGTCGAGCGCGCCGTAGGCGGCCCCCTGTGCGGCCTCCTGGATCGGTCCGACCCCCGCGTCGGTCGACGCGCCGGCCGACGCCCCGAGCGCCGCGGCCCGAAGCTCCTCGTCGGTCGGCCCGTTGGTCGTGGCGTTCGACCCGTCGGTTGCGTTCACCGACCTGGCGATCGCTCCGTGTGTCGCCCCGAACGCCGCGGCCTGGGCCTCCACTGCGGCGCCGTCCCCGGCGAGCGCCCCCTCGACCGCGCCGCCGACCGCGGCCCGAAGCTCCTCGTCGGTGACGGCTCCCTCGACGCCCTCGCCGTCGGCAGCCCCGGTCTCCTCGACGCCGATCAGCGTCCCGTGGATCGCGCCGGCCGTCGCACGCCGGAGCCGCTCGGGGTCGGTTTCGGGAGCGGCAGCTGCCGTGGCCGCCTCGATCGCCACCTCCTGGCTCCCGTCGTCGACCGCGACTCCCCGGGCCTCGAGGATCGCGATGCCCGCGTCGACGCCGCCCTCGACCGCCTCCCGTTGCTCGGCGGGGGGCTCCACCCCGTCGGTCTCGCCGAGGGCGATCCCGCCGCCGAGCAGCGGGATCGCGACGACGCTCAGGACCATCGCGAACGCCACCGCCACTACGGCGGCCGTCCCGCCGGCAGCCCCCGCGGGTGTCCCGCTCATGGCCGTCCCCGACCCGGCGCGGCCGCGGCGTTCGGTTCGTGGTCCCCACGCCTGCCACGGGTCGTGCCGCGGCCCCCACGTCTGCCACGGGTCGTGCCGCGGCCCCCATGCCTGCCACGGGTCGTGCCGCGGCCCCCACGCCTGCCACGAGTCGTACCACGACCGCCACGAACCGTACTCGTTCGCTCCATGAGGCGGTCGTCGACGGACGGGGTTTCGAACGGGTTCGATCGTTTCGTTCCGATCGCCGAGACAAC
>PUPA01000018.1 GCA_003552885.1 Natrialbaceae archaeon | reverse complement strand
GCGCCGGCGTCGATCAGGCGGGCCGCCGCGGCCGACGACGTCACTGCCGCGAGCATCGTCCCGCTGATCCACGACGGGACACGCTACGGCGTGCTCGTGGCGTACGCCCGCCGGGAGGACGCGTTCAGCGACCGGGAGCGGTCCGCGCTCCGGACCCTCGGGGAGACCGTCGGCTTCGCGATCAACGCGACGTTGAACCGTCGGCTGCTGTTTGCGGACTCGGTCGTCGAACTCGAGTTGCGGGTCGTCGGCGGCGACTCGCTTTCGTTCGATCTCACCGACCGGTACGACTGTAGCTGTCGACACGAGTGGGTCGGCGAGACGGCGAGCGGGAGGCCCGGGCAGACCCCTCCGTCGCCGACCACCGGCTCGTCGAGGACGGCGGCGACCGGTCGACGGTCGAGGTCCGGTTCCGGGAGTCCGGCGCCGAACGGCTGGCCGGACACGGCGCGACCGTCAGGTCTGTCACCGTCGAGGACGGCGTCGCCGAGTTCCGGGTCGAGGTCTCACAGGACACCGACGTCCGGTCGGTCGTCGAGGCGCTCCAGTCCGTGTACGACGACGCCGTCCTCACCGCCCGCCGGGAGGTCGACCGACCGGTCCGGACGGCCCGCGAGCGGCGCGACCGAATCGCCGAGCGGCTGACCGACCGGCAGCTGACGGCACTCAAGCTCGCCTACTACGGCGGCTACTTCGACTGGCCCCGCGGGAGTACTGGCGAGGAGATCGCCGACGCGATGGAGGTCTCCGCGCCGACGATGCACCAACACCTCAGACGTGCCCTCCGGGAGCTGTCCGCCGCCTTCTTCGAGCCCGAGGAGGACTAGGCAGCGAGCGGCCGACGGATCAGGCGAACAGCTGGCGGGCGTCGTCGATCGCCTCGAGCAGCGCGTCGACCTCCTCGCGGGTGTTGTAGACGTAAAACGACGCCCGCGCGGAGGCGGCCACGCCGAGTTTGTCGTGGAGCGGCTGGGTGCAGTGGTCGCCGGCGCGGATCGCGACGGCGTGGTCGTTCATGATCGAGGCGAGGTCGTGAGCGTGGACGCTCTCGAGGTTGAACGCGACGAGCCCGCCGCGGTCGGGGCCGGGTTCGGGGCCGTAGATCTCGACGTCCGGCTCCGCGGAGAGCCGCTCGTAGGCGTAGGCCGCCAGCTCCTCCTCGTGGGCCCGAACCCGGTCCATCCCGATCCCCTCGAGGTAGTCGACCGCGGCCCGGAGGCCGACCGCCTCGGCGATGGGGGGCGTGCCCGCCTCGAACTTCCAGGGGAGCTCGTTCCAGGTGGCGTCCTCGAAGGTGACTTTCCGGATCATCTCGCCGCCGTAGAGGTACGGCTCCATCCCCTCGAGGAGCTCGCGTTTCCCGTAGAGGACGCCGATGCCGGTCGGGCCGGCCATCTTGTGGCCGGAGAACGCGTAGAAGTCGGCGTCGATCTCGCCGACGTCGACGGGACGGGTCGGCACCGCCTGGGCGCCGTCGACGAAGACGTAGGCGCCGTGGTCGTGGGCGATGTCGGCGAGCTCGCCGACCGGGTTGACCGTGCCGAGGGTGTTCGAGACGTGGACGACGCTGACCATCGCGGTGTCGTCGGTGATACACTCCCGGGCGTGGTCCATGTCGAGCCGGCCGTCGTCGTCGATCGCGACGTACTTCACCTCGGCGCCGGTCCGGGCGGCGATCTGTTGCCAGGTGACCAGCGAGGCGTGGTGTTCCATCTCCGTCAGCACGACCTCGTCGCCGGGGCCGAGCTCGGCCAACCCCCAGGCGTAGGCGACGAGGTTCTCGCTCTCGGTGGTGTTTTTCGTGAAGACGACTTCCTCGCGGCCGTCGGCGCCGATGAACTCCGCGACCCGGTCGTGGGCGTCCTCGTAGGCGATCGAGGCCTCCTGGCTGAGGTGGTGGATCCCGCGGTGGACGTTCGAGTTGTAGCGTCGGTAGTAGTCGCTCATCGCCTCGACGACCGGCTCCGGGGTGTGTGTCGTCGCCGCGTTGTCGAGGTAGACGATCCGGGTCCCGTCGACCTCCCGATCGAGGACCGGGTACTCCGCGCGGATCTCGTCGACGTCTATGGCCGCGACGTTCTGCTGGCTCATTACTCTAGACGTAGGATCGAAGGCAAAACACTCCTTCGGTCGGAACGGGTGTCGGCGGATTCGCTCCGATAGGGGACGGGTGTCGGCGGGTTCGCTCCGACCGGAACGGTCGACGTGTGACGGGCCCGTTTCCGTCGGTGGCGAACGCAGGAGACAAACGCGCCCCTCCCGAAGCGACGCCATGGCCGACGAGTACACACGGCTGGAGGCGTTTCTCACGGAGTACATAGAGGAGAACCACGAGTTCCTCTCGTGGCTCGGCACGCGGGTCGAACACGTCGGCGAGGGGACCGTAACGATGGCCGTCCCCTACGACGAGAAGCTCACGAACCTCCGGCCGGGCTCCCAGAGCACGCCGGACATCCACGGCGGGATCGCGGCGACGATGATCGACACCGTCGGGGGGATGGCGCTGCGGACCGCGTTCGCGGACCCCCTCGAGGGCGACGTCGCGACGATCACGTTAAACGTCAATTACCTCCGGCCGGCGACCGGCGACCTCCTCGCGACCGCGAACGTCGTCCGTGCGGGCTCGAGCGTCGGCGTCAGCGAGGTCGTCGTCGAGGGGCCGACGCCGGCGGACGGCCCGAAGCCGGTGGCGATCGGCCAGGGAGCCTACCGGCTGTTCCGGGCCGACTGACCGTGCCGGCCGTTCCGGGCCGACTGACCGGGCCGTTCCGGGCCGACTGACCGTGCCGGCCGTTCCGGGCCGACTGACCGGGCCGTTCCGGGCCGACTGACCGGGCCGATCCCCCACGGACCGATCGGACGGTCCCCGTGACCCTCTCGCGTGGTGATACATCTCAGGGTCTTTGAGCGAACCGCCCGTACCACACGAACATGGGCACCGCAGACCCCCAGGGGCTCCAGGCGTTTCCCGACGAGCTCTCGGCGCGCGAGGCGTGGCTCGAGCCGTTCGACTGGTACCGACGGATGCGGGAAGAGGCGCCGGTGAGGTACGATCCGGCCAGGGAGACCTGGGACGTCTTCCGGTACGCGGACGTCAGACGGGTCCTGGAGGACGATGAGACGTTCAGCGTCGACCTCCGGCAGTCGAACAGCTACCAGCCCCCCGAACGCCCCGAGGAGGAGCTGATCTTCGAGACGATGCTGTTCCAGGACCCCCCGCGACACGACGAACTTCGCGGGGTCGTCGAGGACGCGTTCCGGCCGAGCGAGCTGGCGGGCCTCGAGGGACGGATCCGGGAGATCGCCGACGAGCTGGTGGCTGACGCCGTCGCCGGTGACGGCCCGATCGAGTTCGTCGCCGACGTCGCCTACCCGCTGCCGGTGATCGTCATCGCGGAGCTGCTCGGAGTTCCCGCGGACGACCGGGACCGGTTCAAGCGGTGGTCGGACGCGCTCGTGGCCTCGAGTGCCGGGGACTCCGGCGAGGCGCTCGTCGAGGAGTACCAGCAGTCCCAGTACGAGATGGCGGCGTACTTCCTCGAGGCCCTCGAGGACCGGCGGGCCAACCCCAGGGAGGACCTGCTGACGACGATCGCGACGGCCGAACGCGCCGACGGGAGCCGGCTCTCCCAGGAGGAGGCACTCGGCACCTGCATCCTGTTGCTCGTCGCCGGCAACATCACGACGACGAACCTGCTCGCCAACGCCGTCCGGTCGTTTCTCGACGCCGGGATCGACGATCCACGCGAGGGCGCCGGGCTGCCGGCGGCGATCGAGGAGGTGTTGCGCTACCGCTCGCCGGTCCAGGCGATGTCACGGGTCGCGACGACCGACGTGCGCCTCGGCGGGGCGGAGATCGAGACGGGAGACGGGGTGATCGCCTGGATGGGGTCGGCCAACCGCGACGAACGGCAGTTCCCCGACCCCGACACGTTCGTCCACGACCGCAACCCGACGGGACACCTCGGGTTCGGCCACGGCACCCACTACTGTCTGGG
>PUPA01000085.1 GCA_003552885.1 Natrialbaceae archaeon | reverse complement strand
GCGAGTCCCGATTTCGTGCCCGTATAGCGGGCCACGTTCCCCGCGTGGACCAGCAACGCCCGGGTTCGGTCTTCGCCCATCACGCTCGCGTCGTTGGCGACGACGAACGCGAGTTCGACCCGCTCGAGCGTCTCGCGGGCGGCCTCGACCATCGCCGACTCCTCGCTTGCACTTTCTGTCTTGAAGCCGACGATGGGGATCTCGGGGCGATCCTCGCGGACGGCGTCGATCAGCTTCGGCGTCGGCTCGAGGTCGAGACGTAGCTCCCGACCCGACCGGATCTTCTCGGCACGCTCGGAGACGGTGTAGTCGCTGATCGCGGCGGCGGAGACGAGGGCGTCCGCGTCGGCACACGCCTCGCGGGTCGCCTCGAGCATCTCCGCGGCCGACTCGACCCGGCGGACGTCGGCGTACGGCACCGCCCCGCCGTCGTGGACCAGGGTGACCCTCGCCCCGCGGACGTGACAGGCCCTCGCGACGGCCCGGCCCATCTTCCCCGACGAGCGGTTCGTCAACACCCGGACGGGGTCGATCGACTCGGCCGTCGCCCCGGCGGTGACGACGACGTGTTCGTCCGCGAGGGGGTTCTCGCCGACCGCGCGGGCGACCGCGACGACGATCGCCTCCTCGTCGGCGATTTTCGCTTTCCCCTCCTCGATCCGGGGATCGACGAACGGGACGCCCCAGGACTCGACGCGGCCGATCGCCTCCAGCACGCCGGGGTGGTCGTACATCGGCCCGTGCATCGCCGGTGCGACCACGACCGGCAGACCCGCGCCGAGTGCGGTCGTCGCCGTCGTCGTCACCGGGGTGTCGTCGACGGCGGCCGCGATCTTCCCGACCGTGTTCGCCGTCGCCGGGGCGATCAGGTAGACGTCCGCCCAGCCGTCGACGCCACAGAGTTCGACGTGTTCGACGCCGCCCGTGATCTCGGTGACGACCTCGTTGCCGGTCGCGAACTCCACGGCCCAGGGGTGGACGATCCCCCTCGCCCCGCCGCTCATCACCGCCCGGACGGTCGCCCCCTGCCGGCGCAGCTCGTGGGCGAGCTCGACGGTCCGGACCGCCGCGATCGATCCCGACACGCCGAGTGCCACGTTGACTCCATCGAGCATTCGTCCGGAGTTGGAGGCGACGGGTTAAAAACGCCGACGACGGCTCGAGGTTCGGATCCCGCAACTCGTTCGAACGTCCGGTTGCCCTCCGATGCTCGGACCCCGCGATCCGCCCCGATCACTCCCCGTCGACGCTCGGGTGCATCGTCGGCTCGGCCCCGAGGGGTTCGGCGAACCGGTCCACGATGGTCTCCCGTGCGCGCTCGTCCCGCCGACGGCGCTCGCCGTCGTCGATCTCCTCACAGCCGGGCGGTATCTCCCGTCCTCGACCGGTGAAATACCCCTCCGGTGTGACCCAGTCGTGGTAGAACGCCACGTCCGCGTCGTGGATCGCCGCGAGCCCGACGCGGGCGCCGTGGCCCGCCGCGACCACGGTCTGGTGGGGCTGGCCGGCGAGTCGTCCCGCACCGTAGACGCCGTCGACCGCGGTTCGACCGCCCTGCCCGACCGCGAGGAACTGCTTGCTCCCTCGCTTGATCCGCTCGACGTCGAGCGCCCGGAGGTAGTCACTGTCGGGCCAGGAGGCGGCGATCAGCCGTCGCGTTTCGATGACTTCGCTCCGGTCGTCTCCGACCGATCCGTCGTCGCCTTCGACCGTCGTCTCGCCCCCACTCTCGCCTCCGCCGGTCGTCTCCCCTTCGCCGTCGCCTCCGACGCCCCCGAGTTCCACCCGGAGTCTCACTCCCTGGCGTCCCTCCGTGCGTCGGGTGACTCCAACGACCCGCCCGGATTCGACCGTCGCACCCGCCGCGACCGCCTGCTCGCGGACGGCCTGGAGGTACCGTCGGGCGTCGACGCCGTCCGGGAACCCCGGATAGTTCTCGAGGCTGGCGTTTCGCGCGAGGATCGACTCCCCGCCGTCTACGACGAGCGTTTCGAGGTCGGCACGGGCAGTGAAGATGGCCGCCGATAGGCCGGCGACTCCGGCTCCGACGATACAGATGTCTCGCATACTTGGGGGTTCGGACGCCAACGGCAGAAACCTGACGACTCCCGCAGGACCGGGCGGACCCACGGAACTTCGCGGGGGGACGAACTCGCCGGGAGGGCAACGTTTAGGACTCGGATCGCCCAATGTGGGTCCGTGGATCGGATCCTCCTGAGCACCGTCGCCTACCGTACGCCCGCGGAGATCTTCCCGACGGTTCGCTCGTTCACCGACTACCCGCGGTACGCAGACCACCTCGAGTCCGTCCGGCGCCACGGTGACGGCGGCGTCGGCACCTGTTACGATCTCACCTTCAGCTGGTGGAAGCTGCGGTACACCGCCCGATCGAGGGTGACGGCGATAGAGGAACCGACCGCATTGTCCTGGCAGCTCACGAAGGACGTCGACGCCCGCGGCGAGTGGCGGATCGAAGCCGAACCCGAGGCCGCGCCGGCGGGCGTCGAGACGGCCAGCCGGATCTACTTCGAAGCCGTCTACGATCCGTACTCGGCCAACCGCGGGGCCATCTCGATCCCCCGTTTCGTCTCCTTGGAGTGGGTCATCGAGCGGATCAAACCCCGGCTGCTCGAGGAGGCCGAACGCGTCGTCCAACGGCTGGTGGCCGACATCGAGGGCGAACGCCGGGACGTCGAACTGGTCGTCCACAAGTCTCCCTGACGCCGTTTCGTCCCGCCAGCTGCCTCCTCGCTGGCTTCCCGCGAGGCTTCGACGCCGTCGGCCCGGGGCCGGACGTCCGGATCGGAGCACGCAACGATTTTAGTAGAGGGGGCTGTACGTTCGGCCATGGCAGAGAAGCCGACCTCCGGAGAGATCCTCGGGGTACCGTACAACTTCGAACGGCCGAGCCTGGGGCGGATGCTCTCGGCGTACTGGCAGCCCGGAGAGGGGATGCTCGTGGAGAAACCCTTCGGCGTCGGCTACACGCTGAACCTCGCGAGCTGGCGCTCGTGGGTCGTCGTCCTCGTCGCCGGCGTCCTCCTCTGGCACCAGGAACGGGGTGGCGAGGCCACCGAGGCCGCCGACGAACCGGTGGAGGTCATCGTCGACGACGAGTGATCTGTCGTCGGTCGACACGCACGCTCTAACCGATCCGTCCGGCCACTTCCGACCGTTCGTAGCCGCGTCCTCCCGTCGGTAGCGACGGGACTCCGAACCCGACCGCCGGCTCAGAACTCCTCGGTCGGCGGCGCGATCCCGTCGTCGCCCTCCACGTCGAACTCCTCACGGAGGTCGCGGATCCGATCGCGGATGTCGGCCGCCAGCTCGAACTCGAGGTTGTTCGCGGCCTCCTGCATCCGCGTCTCGAGCTCCGCGACGTGACGGGCCGCCTCCTCCGCGTCCGACAGCTCGCGTCCGGCGACGCTCGAGGTGTCTGTCTTGCTCCCCGGCAGATTCGTCTCGCCGATCGCCTTCTCGATCGTGGTCGGCTCGAGGCCGTGTTCGGCGTTGTACTCCCGCTGGATCTCCCGACGACGTCGGGTCTCCTCGATCGCCGACTCCATCGCAGCCGAGGGATCGTCGGCGTACAGCACGACCTCGCCGTTTACGTTCCGTGCGGCCCGGCCCATCGTCTGGACGAGGGTGGTCTCGCTGCGCAGAAAGCCCTCCTGATCGGCGTCGAGGATGGCGACCAGACTCACTTCTGGGATGTCCAGGCCCTCCCGCAGGAGGTTGATCCCGACGAGGACGTCGATCTCCCCCAGCCGGAGCGAGCGGATGATCTCGTGGCGCTCCAGGGTGTCCGTCTCGTCGTGCATGTAGGCGACGTCGACGCCCGACTCCTCTAGGTACTCCGTGAGGTCCTCGGCCATCCGTTTCGTCAGCGTGGTCACCAACGTCCGCTCGCCGCGTTCGATCCGTCCGTCGATGCGAGCCGTGAGGTCGTCGACCTGGCCCGTCGCGGGTGCGACCGACACCTCCGGGTCGACGAGGTGGGTCGGCCGGACGATCTGTTCGACGATCCGG
>PUPA01000049.1 GCA_003552885.1 Natrialbaceae archaeon | reverse complement strand
GTCGCCGCGATCGACCTGGGCGTGGCCGGGATCTGGTGGGCGTTCTCGTTCGGGATGGCCGCCTCGTTCGTCCTCGCGGTCGCCTGGTTCCGCCTCGGCACCTGGCGGGAGTCGGTCGTCGGAGAAGGACCGCCGCCGCGACGGACGGGGGTTCCGGAGGAGGACGTCGACCCCGTCGACGACTGAGAGCTCCGATGGATGCGGAGGTCGGACGCCGAGTGGCGTCCCCTCAGGAGGTGAGCACGGCCCGGAGCGCGAACAGCGCGTTCCCCTTGCGCTCGCGGATCCGCCGATAGAAATACGAGAACCACCGATCGCCGTAGGGGACGTACTGGTAGACCGGACGGGACTCGGCGAGCTCACGCTGGGCGGCCTCCCGTACCCCCATGAGCATCTGGACCTCGTAAGGGGTCCCGTACTCGGTGTGACACTCCTCGGCGAGGGCGATCATCTCCGGGTCGTGGCTGGCGATGGCGACGCCGTCGTCGAACGTCTCGAAGGCCTGTCGGATACACGCCCGGTAAGCGTCGTTGATCCCCTCTTTCGAGGTGTGAGCGATCGTCGACGGCTCGTCGTAGGCGCCTTTCACGAGCCGGATCTTCCCCGGAAGCTCGGCGAGCCGATCCAGATCCGAAGGGGTGCGTTCGAGGTTCGCCTGGACACAGACGCCGACGTCGCCGTCGGTCGACCGGGCGTGTCGTTCGAACGCGTCGAGGGTGACGTTCGTCGTCGTGTGATCTTCCATGTCGATCCAGACGAAGACGCCGTGTTCCTGGCCGGCCGCGACGATCCGGTCGAGGTGCTCCTCGAAGACGTCGTCGCCGAGGTCGAGTCCGAGCTGTGAGGGCTTCACGGAAATACAGGCGTCGAGGCCGGCGTCTGCGATGTCGCCGACGAGCGAGACGTACTCGTCGGCGTCGGCCGCCGCGTCGGCCGGATCGTCGTAGTGTTCTCCGAGCAGATTCAGGATGGCAGCGACGTTCCGTTCGTTCAGGTCGTCGACGTGGGCCACCGCCGTCGCCGGCACCTCACCGGCGACGAAGCGACGGGCGATCGGCGGGATCATGTTCCCCCGGTGGGAGCGAACACGCCTAAGCGTTGACCCGACCATACTCGGCGGCCGGCGACCGCCCGTTCGCGTCCGACGGCCGATCGGCGGCGACGGGTCGGTTGCCCGGGAGACCGTCACGAGTACGGGACGGTTTCTCTGATTCACGGGGAGCCTATTCCCGTCGAGTCGAGGTAAACGTGCCGTCGTTCAGGGGAACTGACTGTCCCCCTTTTGACCGGAGACTTCCGACCTGGGATTGCATATGGACGTATCACGACGCACGACCTTGCGTGGACTGGGAGCAGCCGGCGCCGCGCTGGCGGTGACGGGCTCTGCGCTCTCGGTGGGCGCGGCCGAACACGACGAGCGGGACGAAGAGGAGGAAGAAGACGAGGATCCGGTCGCGAACGGCGTCGGGGCGGTCCGGGTGGGACACTTCTCACCGGACGCCCCGAACGTCGACGTCTACGTCGACGGCGACAGGGTCGTCGCGGACCTGGCCTACCGGGAGCTCACACCGTACCTGGAGATCACACCGGGAACGTACACCGTGACGGTGACCGCCGCCGACGACCCCGACACCGTCGCCTTCGAAGGCGACGTCGAGTTCGGCGAGGCGTTCCACACCATCGCGGCCACGGGCGAGCTCGGGGCCGACACGTTCCAGCCCCGGGTACTGGTCGACGCGGGCTCTGCGCTGGTCCGGATCGTCCACGCGTCCCCGGACGCGCCGGCCGTCCAGATCACTCCCGCCGGCGCTGAGGAGGCGCTGTTCCCGTACGTCGCCCCCGGAACCGAGACCGACTACGTCGCCGTCCCGGCCGGTGCGGCCACACTCGAAATCTCGCCGTCCGACCTCGAGAACGACGAGCCGGAGATGGACGACGACGGGCCAGATGAAGAGAACGACGAGCACGATTCGGAAGTCGAGAACGACGAGCCCGACGAAGAGAACGACGAGCCCGACGACGTCGTCGCGGCCGTCGACGTCGAGTTCGAGGCCGGCTTCGCTTACAGCGCGTACGCGATCGGCTACCTCGAGCCGCCCGAGGACGCGGAGGACCGCGAGTTCGAGGTGCTCCTCGAGGTCGACGGACCGGAACCCGACGAGAGCCCCGAGGAGGTCCCAGAGGAGCCCGAACCCGACGAGGAACTCGACGAGGAGGAGCCGGACGACGAGGAGGAGCCGGACGACGAGGAGGAGCCGGACGACGAGGAGGAGCCGGACGACGATTACGACGACGAGGAGATGGACGACGACCACGACGAGAACGGGTACTGATCGCTCAGCCCGTAGGCGGGCTCGCTCGCAGAGGGTGATCGACTCGGCCGCCGTTCCACGCGACGGTCGGTAGAGTGAACTGACACTCCACCGAACTGCGGTCGATGCCCCCCATCGCACCGACCCGGCGAATTGACCTTTACCTTCGGCGACCAACCGTTCCCTCAAGCGACCAACCGTTATTTCGCCGCCGGGTAAAGAGGCAGCAGTACGGCCAGCATTTTTAACTGTGCATGTAGTACTGTGTATTAGCATGGCGACGAAAACGATTTCACTCGACGAGGAAGCCTATGAACGGCTGAAAGCCCGGAAAAAAGAGGGGGAGAGCTTCAGTGAAACTGTCAAGCGACTCGCAGGAGAGCGGTCGTGGAACGAAATCGTGGGGATTCTCTCCAAAGACGAGGCGAGAGATCTCGAAGCTGCTATCGAAGGGGGCCGAACCGACTCTGGGGAACGAAGTGACCGATTTGCAGCGGAATTAGACGAAACGCGGAGATGATTCAGGACACGTCGTTTATCATCGACCTGTTACGTGGCGACGAAAACGCAGAACGACTGCTCGACATTATCGAGAAAGAGGCACGACCACAGAAAGTGTCTGCTGTTACCGTCCTCGAACTCTACGAGGGTGTTGCTCGGTCACAGATGCCAGAATCGAAACAGCAACGAATTCTCGATATACTAGATACGAAACACGTTATGAGCGCGGACCGGTCCGTAATGCGAAGGGCGGGTAAAATTTCCGGTGGACTCATCGACGACGGCAAGCGGATTGAACGAGAGGACTGTATTATTGCCGCAACCGGTCTCCTAAACGACGAACCGATTATTACGAGGAACGCCAACCATTTCGAGCGCATCGATGGTCTCGAAATCCGGACTTATTAGCACCACTTACTGCGGATTGCTACCGACCCTCACTCTGATGCACTTTGTTCAAGTAGATGAAATCCATGGTACGAGCCACAGAAAATATCTGCCGTGGGTAATAGTGGGCAACGCTTATTCAGCAGTAGGTCCAAGCCGGTAACATGACGAAAGTAGATGCTCGGGACCTCCGAACGAACGAGACCGATGACCGAGGGCGAATCTATCTGGGGGCAGAGTATGCGAACAAGCGTGTAACAGTCTGATTCCCGTCACAGAAAGACGACCAATATTGGAGCTAAGACTCTTATTCCAGAGAGCAGAAACTATTTACATGATAACACACATATGACAAATATGGCTTCAACTCCGGATAGTGAGAACGAGACACTAAACGTAACGCTTAGTGATATGTTTTTCGAGGACTTCGGGACGACGACGACGACTGCTAGTGACCTGATTACCGGTTTCCTTTTTGCGATATTTGTTTATTTCGCCTTGTCCGCTGTCTATGGTTTATTAACCCAGTCTTCAGAGTGAACTTATACAGGGTCCTGAGAATCACTCCAACGACGCATCACACTCGTTTTATTATCTAAACTCTGTTTAGGGGTGTGTGCTTTTCGACGCAGTTCCAACGAGTACATGAGTATAGACGCGATCCCAGCGGTTGGTTCAGAAAATCAAATCTGATTTAGAAGGATATGCGACAGCAGCAATACCGGTAGCTGAGTGATCGCTATACCGTCTAAGTGTTGCATACCACCTCAGATATCAATCATATCTAGTAGTTCCTTTGCCGCTCAGTACGCACGTGTAGTGTCCGCTGGTTCTGGTGATCGGTCTACTG
>PUPA01000069.1 GCA_003552885.1 Natrialbaceae archaeon | reverse complement strand
GTCCGTGGCGGTGGCTTCCTCTATACGAACGAGTCGTCGCTCTCGATCGGGACCGTCTTCCACCTCGACAGCCTCGTCGAGCGACGCGCAGAGCCCCACGAGCTGCTCGACGCGCTGTTGACTCACCCGCTTTTGGCCCAGTGGCTCGACGCCGACGACGACGAGCGGGAGTACGCCGCGAAGCTCGTGCCGGACTCGAAGAAAGTCGCCCTCAGGGAGCCGTACGTCGACCGGCTGGTCGTCGTCGGCGACGCCGCCGGCCAGATGCAAGCACAGGGGCCGATCATCAAGGGGATGAACCACGCCGTGACCGCGGGCGCTCTCGCCGCCGACGCGTTCGCCGTCACCCGGGGCAACGCCGACCCGGAGGCCGCCGGCCGGCGGTACGCGACGATGCTCGAGGAGTCGGGAACGATGGCGAAGCTCCGTCCGCGCCGGTACGAGCTCGCCCGGACGGTCGGCGAGCGCGACCTCGTCACGCGGGCCGTCGAGGGCGTCCTCGACTCGCCGGTCGGACGGCTGGCGCTCGGCAACCGGCTGGCCGACCGCGCCTTAGAGCGGGCGTACAACTCCCCGTATCTCGTCTCGATGTTGCCGGACACCCGGACGGGGTACGTGACGGTGCCGACGATCGTCGGCGAGCGACACGGCCGCCCGGTCACCTGGGAGAACGAGGTCGAGCCGCCCGAGCTGATCGATCGGATCGGCGATCTCACCTACGACACCGACGTCGGCAACCCCCACATCGAGCTGCTCGACGAGTCCTTCGAGGCCAGCGGGGCCGCGGTGTACGCCTGCCCGGTCAGCGCCGAGGACTTTGGCGGCGGCTGTTACCGTGCGGAGACGGTCCGGACGAACGGCGGCGAGGAGACGCTCGTCAGCCTCGACACCCAGCCCTGTGTGGAGTGTGGCACCTGTGCCGTCGTCGCCGACACCGACTGGGAACACCCACGCGGCGGCAAGGGCGTCGAGTACCGCCAGGGCTGATGGGCGAGTACGGACCACGGATCGCCGCCCTCGAACGGCGGGCCGAGCGCGACCGGGAGGCGCTGTTCGGGAGCGAGAGCGAGGGGCCGGCGGACGTCGGCCCCGAGGAGGCCGCCGAACGCTACCTGCGGGAAGGTGCGGGCCGGGCGATCTGGCTCTACGTCGAGGGGCGGACCGGCGGGCGGCTCGTTCGTTTCTCACCCGCCGAGTTCGAGGCCATAGAGCGGGCGATGAACGACTGGTTCGAGTGTTATGCGGCCTGCCACGGCGTCGAGCTCGACGCCGAGTTCTCCGTCCGCGAGGCCGCACAGCTGTTGCTCGACACCCGGAACGTCCACGACGTGGCCCGGCTGCTCACCGGCGTCCCCGACCGGCCCTGAGCCCGATCGGACGGCATCGCTCGCGAGGTGTCGATCGGCCCCGTCAGGGGAACGTTCCTGCGTCCTCGAAGGCGTCGACGACGCGGCGGATGGCGACGACGTAGGCCGCAGTTCGGAGGGTCTCCACTCCCTCGCGGCCGTGGGCGTCGACCAGCGCGTCGAAGGCGTCGACGATCACCCGCTCTAGCTCCTCGTTGACGCGCTGGGCGGTCCAGGAGAACCGCTGGCGGTTCTGGACCCACTCGAAGTAGCTGACGGTCACCCCGCCGGCGTTCGCCAGGATGTCCGGCACCACCAGGACCTCCCTGTCCGCGAAGACGTCGTCGGCCCGTGGGGTGAGCGGCCCGTTCGCGGCCTCGACGATCACGTCCGCCCGGACCTCGCGGGCGAGGTCGCCGTCGATCGCGTTCTCCAGTGCCGCGGGGACGAGCAAGTCGACGTCGAGGGTCAGGAGTTCGTCGTTGCCGAGGTGCTCGTCGGCGCCGGGGTAGTCGACCACGGAGCCGTGTTCGGCTTTGCTCGCGGCGACCGACTCGACGTCCAGCCCGTCGGGATCGTAGATGGCGCCGCGGGAGTCCGAGACGGCGACGACCGAGACGCCGAGCTCCGAGAGGACCCTCGCGGTGACCGAGCCGGCGTTGCCGTAGCCCTGGACGGCGGCGGTCGTCCCCGCGAGGTCCCGGCCGAGGTGGGCGAACGCCTCCCGAGCGGCGATGCTCGTCGACCGACCCGTCGCCTCGACCCGTCCCTCGCTGCCGCCGCTCTCGATGGCCTTCCCGGTGATGACGCCCGGTGCCGTGGTGTTCTCTAGGGTCTCGTAGGTGTCTTTGATCCAGTTCATCTCCCGCTGACCGGTGTTGACGTCGGGAGCCGGGACGTCCCGGTCGACGCCGATCAGCGGGCGCAACTCGACCGCGTACGCCCGGGTGATCCGTTCGAGCTCCGCTTCGGAGTAGCTCACCGGATCGAGGGCGATTCCGCCTTTGGCGCCGCCGTAGGGGACGTCGACGGTCGCACACTTGTACACCATCCACCCCGAGAGCGCCATCACCTCCGTGCGGCTCACCTCCGGGTGGTACCGGATTCCGCCTTTGTACGGTCCCCGGTCGCCGTTGAACTGCGAGCGGAAGGCGCGGAACCGTTCGAGCGAGCCGTCGTCCATCTCCACGGTGAGGTTCGCCTCGAGGACGCGTTCGGGGTACCGAAGCCGCTCTATGACGTCCTCTTCGACGTCGAGGTGGCGTGCCGCGTCGTCGATCTGTGACTGCAGGTTCTCGAACGGGTTCGCCTCCTCGGCCATGGAACGCCTGTTGCAGTGACCGGAAAATAAACGTGCCGGCTACGGTCAAACGTCCGGAATCCCAACCGATAGGGGCGGAAAACTGTACGGCTGGCAGCTAGTCCGGATCGACGCCGTAGCCGGCAGCTGCGGCGCGCTCGCGGATCCGTTCGGCCCTGGCGAGAAGCGGCGCGTCGATCATCTCCCCGTCGACCTCGAAGACGCCCCGGTCCGTAGCGGCCGCCTCCCTGGCGCCCTCGAGCACCGCCTTCGCCCACTCGATCTCCGTCCGTTCGGGGGTAAACGCCTCGTTTATCGGCCCGACCTGTGCCGGATGGATCGCCAGCTTCCCGTCGTAGCCGAACTCCACCGCGCGCGCGGCCTCCTCGCGTAAGCCCGCCTCGTCGTCGAACGCCGTGTACACCGTGTCGATCGCGTCACAGCCCGCGGCGGCCGCGGCGACCACGACCCGCTGGCGGGCGTACAACACCTCCAGGCCGTCGTCGGTCCGACTCGCACCCACGTCCGCGGCCAGATCCTCGGCGCCGAAGAGCAACGCGTCGGTCGCCTCGACGGCTGCGATCCGGTCGGCCGCGAGCACGCCACGGGCGCTCTCGACCAGCGCCAGGATCGGGACCGGGTGGCCCGCGTCGGCGAGCGCGGAGGCGAGCGCCTCGACGTCCGACGGCGAGGCGACCTTCGGCGCGACGACGGCGTCCAGGCGGATCCCGTCCCCGAGGACCGCCGCCAGATCCTCACTCGCCCCCGAGCCGACCGGGTTGACCCTGAGACAGACCTCCGCGTCGGGGTCGAACCCCGGCTCCGCGAGCAGCTCGCGGACCGCTGTGCGCCCGCAGTCTTTCCGTCCCGGCGCGACGGCGTCCTCGAGGTCGAACACGAGGGCGTCCGCGCCGAACCCGGGGGCCTTTCGCATCATCTCCGGACGGTCGCCCGGTGTGAAGAGGACGCTCCTGCGAGCCATGCCCGGCAGTCACCGTCGGGCCAGTTCACTCTGTCGGACGGCTCCAGCCGGCTCCCGGCCGCTCGTGCCGGACGGCTTCGAAAGAGTTTCGGCCTCCGGGCGGGCAGGGACGGACATGAAAGACGTCCTGTTCCGGTTCGAGGAGGGGCTGCTCCCGCCGGCGGTCGTGATCGCGACGGGGCTGTTGGTCGTCGTGTTCACCCTCGGGCTGGCGCTTCGACTGTTGATCGTCGCGCTCTGATCAGCCCGACGCCCGCTCGGCTTCGACCTGGACCAGATACGAGCGGTCGTCGGCGTACGGCTCGACGGCCGCTATCGCTTCCGCGGTTCCGATCCGGTTCAGCGCCCACGCGGCGCTCGCCCGGACGGTGTCGTCTTCGTCCTCGGCGAGGACGGTCGAGAGGGGCTCGATCGTCCGTGTGTCGCCGATCAACCCCAGCGCGCGTGCGGCCCAGCTTCGGACGTCTGCCTCCTCGGCGGT
>PUPA01000071.1 GCA_003552885.1 Natrialbaceae archaeon | reverse complement strand
CGTGATCGGGGGGTAGAGGTAGACGTACTGGTCGCTCCGTCCCTCCGGCGGCGCATCGTAGAACTCCCCGCCCGCGAGGGCGACCTCCGCGGCGACGTGGTAGACCTCGAAGTTGAGGTTGTGACTCGAGGTCGGCTCGAACGCCGGCGGCCACGCCGAGAGCGCACCGACGACGTGGGGCTCGTAGAACTCGTAGCCGAGGGCGAGCCCGACCAGCACGATGAGCCAGACGCCGGGGACGGGCGGACCGACGAGCGGCCGGCCCAGCGGCGACGGGAGCCGTCCGACTGCCCGCCGAAGTCGGCTCGTCGCCGTCCCGAGTCGGCCCTCGGCCGCCCTCCGGAGCCGGGCCGTCGCCGCCTCGAGCCGGTCGGCGACCGCGGCGAGTCGCTCCCCCGGTGTCATCGTCCGGCCCATCGTACACGGGCTACGAAACCGTTTCGTCCTCGGATGCTCCTCGCACGCTCCCGGCCGGCCCGTCGAACGGGCGTCGGTTCCGTGCCGACGTCGCGGTTTCGGCCTCCGCGCGTGGCTCCGGGGAGTCGACCACGCGAACGACGGCCGAGGTCGCCCCCGTCTGGGCACTCGTGAGCGCACGCCTTGCTCCCCACCACGTCGGGTACGTCCGCTCGCTCTCGGCGAACACGGCCCCCTCTTCGTCCAGTAACTGCCATCGCCAGCCGCCATCGTCGGCGGTCACGTGGAAGCCGCGCAGCCCGTCGGCTCCGCTCCGGATCAACAGCTCGGGCTGTGTGCGTGACTCCTTCCGGAAGACGTCGAGGGTGCGCTCGGCTTTCTCCTTCGAGGCGAACGCCCCCACCGACGAGGCGAGGGTTCGCTGCCCGTTTCTGGACCGCAACCGCCAGGACCACCCCTCGCCGTCCGTGGACAGTTCGAACGCGGGCCATCGCGTCTTCGGATCGTAGACGACCTCCTCTTTCGGTGGCGGTTCGATGC
This sequence comes from Natrialbaceae archaeon, assembly GCA_003552885.1. Lineage (GTDB taxonomy): Archaea > Halobacteriota > Halobacteria > Halobacteriales > Natrialbaceae > Tc-Br11-E2g8. Next base: position 3,156 of record PUPA01000071.1, on the reverse strand, counting down.
GCCCTCCGCTCGTCCAGCCCATCTCCCGGCCGAGGAGGACGTCGACGATGGATCTGAGCAGAGTCACGTCGAGAAACTGTTTATAGCCGACGAGCGAGAACGGAGAGAGGAGCGCGAGTCGCCGATCCTCGGCGTCGATCGCGACCGCGAGCAAGGACAGCATCGCGAACAAAAGCAGGAAGAACGTCGTCATCTGCACCACCATGAGCCACTGTCCCGTCGAAATCGCGACGGGAATCAAGGCGACGACCGCGATGCCCGCAAGCGGGAGAACCGACATCGACAGCGCGGAGTACGGCAACACCAGCTTCTGAACGAGGTCGTTGCCGCCCTCGAAGAACACGTCCCTGTGTTTGAGAAGCGTCTGGAGGTTGCCACGGTACCACCGCAGGCGTTGTCGGTACAACCCCGTCCAGAACGTCGGCGCGTACGTGTAGACGATCGCTTCGCTCGCGTGAACGGGGTAGCCGCGTCGGAGGAGCTCGATGGTCAGATCGAAGTCCTCGGTCAGGGTGTCCGCGCTGTAGCCTCCCACCTCCTCGAGTGCCTCCTTTCGAAACGCGCCCAGACAGCCTGGAACCACGCTGACGAGCCCACCGTGATCGAAAGCACGACGGAACGTGTTGATGCCGACGATGTACTCGAGGGCCTGTAGCCTCGTGATGAACGACTCCCGGTTTCCGACTTTGACGTTGCCGGCGATCGCCCCTGCCTCCGGGTGGCGGGCAAACCCCTCGACGATCGAAGTCACGGCGTCGGGTGCGAGCCACGAGTCCGCATCGATCGAGACGACGATGTCGTAGCTCGCTTCGACCAGGCCCGCGTTCAGCGCCGAGTGTTTCCCCCCGTTTTCTTTCTGGATGACGATCGGATCGGTCCGCGGGTGATCCCGCGCTTCCTCGTAGGTTCCATCGAGGCTCCCGTCGTCGATGACGATCACCTCGATCGCTGCCGGATACGCCAGGTTCGCGATCGAATCGAGCGTCGTGGTGATGTGGCCTCGCTCCTTGTAGGCCGGCACGAGCAAGCTGACGTCGGGCCACTCTTTCACCTCCCGGCTTCGCTCCCAGGAGAGCTGCTCGTTCTTCTGGACGAGTGCGAACGGGACGACCAGCCAGAAGTAAAACAGGATGAATATCAGCGCCAGGAGAAACAACACGGTGCTCGGGGCCATCCCCTCCCAGAACCGGTGTACGAGCACGACCCCGAAGGCGACGAATCCGAAGATGATGAGCCAGACCGGCGCCGCGTCGAGCCAGTCGGGCGTCCGTTCCCGGTACCGAGCGAGGAGGACCGCCACCCCGAAATACAGCAACCCGACGAGGGCGACGAGCCCCAGCGGCAACAGGATGTCGGTCGGCAGAAACAGGATGAGAACGGCCAACGCGACCGCGATGAGCAGTGACAGCCCGAGGACTTCGATCGCGGGATGGGCGCGTTTGCGCATCTACGCTCAGGTGAGATTCACAACTGATTAATGTACCGTTACTCAGTCGTAGACGATGGTGCGGTGTGAACTCGGTACAGCTGAATCGGCCGATCGGTCGAGCGACGCGGGTAGTGACCGGCGGGCGTATCTGCTCGGGGTCGGGGCCGCGATGAGCACGATCGCCGGCTGTACGACGGGGACCGACGACGATCGGGCCCCGCCCGAAGAGGTGACGCCCGACCGCGAGCCGTACACACTGGCGCCTGGGGAGTACGATACGATCGCGATCTTCCGAAACGACGACCCCCATCCGGGATATCGGATCGAAGCCCTCCGCAACCTCGAGACGGTGTTCATCGAGGCGAACGTCCCGGTCACCCACGGTGTGATCCCGGCGGCACCGGACAACGCGATCGCCGACGATTCGGAGTTCTGCCGGGAGTTCCGACGGCGAGACGCCCGCTATCCGGGCCTGTTCGAGTACAGCGTACACGGCTACACCCACCAGATCGAGACCGCCTTCTACGGGGGAAGCGAGTTCGGCGATCGGCCGTTCGAAACACAACGGGAACTCGTCGCCGACGGCATCTCGAAGGTGGCCGACTGTGTGGATCGCCGACCGACGACGTTCATCCCACCGGCGAACACCTACGACGAGGCCACCGTCAGGGCCATACTCGAAGAGGACCTCCGGGTCGTCAGTGGAGGCGAGTGGTTCACCAGGCAGTACTACGGTGACCACGAGCTCCCGTTCGAAGCCGGTGGGGCACTCCACGTGCCGAGCACCCACGACGTCGTGGCCGACTGGGGGACCCTGGAGTTCCTACCCCTCGAGGAGATGAAAGCGGCGTTCGACGACGTCGAACACCTGTACGTCTGTATGCTCCACTACCAGCACTTCACCACTGAGGAGCGAATCGAGTACCTCGAGGAGCTCGTCGAGTACGTCGACCGCGACGACCGTGTCGGGTGTATGACCCTCGAATCGTTCGGACGGGCCTACCTCGATGGGACGCTCACCGAGCTCGACGGTGGGTGGGAGTACTCACCCGAGTGAGCACCGTCTCCGGGGAGCGTCAGAACTGGTACCGTCGCTCGTCGTCCATCGAGGGGTAGCTGTTCGCGCCGGTCATCTCGTCGTAGGTCATCCCCGAGAGGAACTCGTCGTACGTGACGTCGAAACCGGACCGGAGGTGAAAGTCCATGGTGCCGGTGTCGACGGTCGACTGGTAGAGCAGGTGGATCGCCCGACGGACGAGCTCGTCGGTCTCCTCGGGACCGAGAGCCGTCTCGAGTAAGGCGAGTTCGTTTCGGGTCTCCCGATCCAGCGAGACGGTCAGCTCTCCACCGAGCTCGGCGTAGCTGTCGTGGACGCCGTCGGTGAGCTCCTCGAGGCTCATACCTCCCGAACCGTCGGGAGACGTTTAGCTTCTGCGACTCGGGCGGCCGCGGCCCAGTCGGAGCTGTGACCGTGGCCCCCACGGTCGACCACCAGCCTTATCGGGCGGCGAGGACAGTCGGCGCTATGGACCGGTACCGGTCGTCGGGTGACGCGGCCGAGAACCCGTTTCGGACGCTCCTCGAGGCCTGTCCGGAGCCGATCGTCGCCGTCGACGGCGACGGCACGGTAGAGTACGCGAGCCCCGCGATCGAGGGGACACTCGGCTACGGGTCGGCCGAGCTCGCCGGACGGACGCTGGCCGAGTTGCTCCCCGACGGACTCCCGG
>PUPA01000253.1 GCA_003552885.1 Natrialbaceae archaeon | reverse complement strand
GCGCGAGCGTCTACGTCAACACCACCGACGACCACGCCGAGTACGTCGAAGAGCAGGTCGCCGACTGTGGCGTCTCGACGACGGTCTGGAACGTCGGCGGCCCCGCACAGCTCCAGGACGATCACCTGTTCTGACCCGTCCGGGGGCGCTCTCCGGTACGGTCACACATATACGAACCCGCTCCATAGACGGTTCATGCACGTTCCGGTCCTCGGTGCGGGCTACGCGGGCGTGACCCTCGCCCGATTGCTCGAACGCCGACTCCCCGTCGACGTCGAGCTCACCCTCGTCGACGAGTCGACCGACCACGTCGTCCAACAGGAGCTCCACCGGCTCGTCCGTCGGCCGGGGCTGGCCGAGGAGATCACCCTCCCCCTGACGGAGCTCGTCGACCGGGCGACCGTCCGGACCGACCGCGTCGAGGGGGTCGACGCAGAGGCGGGGGTCGTCCACCTCGCGGACGGGGAGCTGTCCTACGACGTCGGGGCGATCTGTCTCGGCGCCCGGACGGCCTTCTACGACATCGAGGGGCTCTACGAGCACGCGATCCCGCTGAAGCGGATCGACGACGCCCGCGAGATCAGAGCCGAGACGCTCGCGGCGTTCGACCGGGGAGATCCCCGGATCGCCGTCGGTGGCGCCGGCCTCTCGGGGGTCCAGGTCGCCGGCGAGCTGGCGGAGCTCGCCCGCGAGGAGGACGTCGAGGCGACGGTCACCCTGCTCGAAGCACGCGACCGGGTCGCCCCCGCGTTCCCGGCGAACTTCGGGGAGACCGTGGCGGCGGTCCTCGCCGAACGCGGCGTGACTGTCCGGACCGGCTCGACGGTCGCCGGCGTCGACGCCGAACGGGTGCGGTTCGCCGACGGGGAGAGCCTGCCGGCGGACGTCGTCGTCTGGACGGGTGGCATCCGCGGCCCCGACGCCCTCTCGGGGGAGCGCCCGACGGTCAGGGGGGATCTCCGGCTCGCCGACCGGACGTTCGCCTGCGGAGACGCCGCCAGGGTGGTCGACGCGGACGGCCGGCCGGCGCCGGCGAGCGCCCAGACCGCCGTCAGGCAGGCCCGCGTCGTCGCCGAGAACGTCTCCCGGCTGGTCGAGTACGAGTGCGACGGCGGGCTCTTCGAGCCCCGCCTCGAACGGTACCGGTACGAGTCACCCGGCTGGCTGGTGAGCGTCGGCGACGACGCCGTCGCCCAGCTGGGCCCGGCCGTCTTCACCGGGCGGGCCGCGAAGGCGGCGAAGGCCACCGTCGTCGGCGGCTACCTCTCCTCGATCGGCCAGATCAGGGAGGCCGTCGAGCTCGTTGGCGAGGAGTTCGAAGGAAGCCGCCCGGAACGATCCACGTAAGGGCTCGAACGCAGGATTCTTCCCGGCCGACGAACTGGTCGGAACCGATGACCGAAAAGGGGTTTCTCAGGCCGCTCGCGACCGCCCGTGCCGTGGCGCTCGGACTCGTCGTCGTCGGCTTCGTGGGCGCCGTCGCGAGCGACGCCTCGCCGCTCGCGGCCGACACGGGCTACAGCCTCGCGTTCTACGCCGGCATCGCCCTCGGGATCGGCTCGATCTATCTGGGGATCTACGGTGCGGGCAGGGAGTGACGCCGGCCCAACCCCCGTCGGAGGCCGGCTCGGTTCCCGTCGGAGGCCCCCAACTCCCGCGAACGGTGGCTCAGCCCTCGTCGGTCCACTCGGGTTCCTCGACGACGACGTCGTCGCGGTCGAGCTGCCAGACGAACCAGACGCCGAGTTGCTCGCCGTCCTCCTCGACGGTGCCGGAGAGGAGGACCCGTTCTACGACGCCGTCGTCGGAGACGACGATCCTCCCCTCGAACGCCTCATCCTCGAGGTAGGCGCTCCCCGGAGCCGGCTCCGTCGCCTCGACGACGTGGCGAACCGTCCCGTCGTCCGTTTCGGTGTTCAGAGAGTCCTCGCCGAGATCGGAGACGACACCGAGGTGTGCGTCGCCGACGAACAGCTCTCGCCGGAGGCCGTCGCCGCGTTCGACCTCGCCGTCGGACGTCTCGATCCTGCTCACGGCCGTTCCACCGTCCTCCCAGTGCTCGGCGAGGACGGTGTCGTTTTCGCTTGGCAGGTCCGAGTGTGGGAGGCCAGAGAGCGAGGGGCCGTACTGGTACTCCCGAACCGAGAGGGGGTCGCCGCCGGCGTCGCGTTCGAGTCGCTGCTCGCGGCCGAAGACTAGCGACTCGTTCGCGTCGACGACGACGATCGACATCCTCGCGGCGTGTGGCTCCTCCTCGAGTGCGATCCTGTGGCGCTCGACGAGGAGTCCCGTGTTCGAGATCCCGTCCGCCGAGAGGCCGTCGAGTGGGTTCTCACCCGGCGGCGCCGTGACCTCCATGGACGCGTCGGTCACGGGCTCTACGGGCTCTGTCACCTCGTAGGGCTCCCGGTCGTCGGAGCCGTCGACCACGCCACCACAGCCCGCCAGGACGACGACGAGGACGATCGCCAACAGTCGTCTCACCCCCAGCCGTACGGTCCCCCGGGTGAAATACCGTCCGCCGGCCGACTCGAAATTTCAACCGCCGGCCGATTCCCGGAAACTGGTAACCATCCACCCCGTCACATAGCGGCTCTTTATATCTTCAGGACGGGAACAGACCGACATGAGCGAGACACGAGAACGCATCCGGCGGCGCGTATACGCCGAGCCGGGGATCCACTTCAACCAGCTCGCCCGCGAACTGGACATCGCGACCGGGCAGACCCAGTATCACCTGCGCCGGCTGACCGGGACGGGCGAGCTCGTCGGCGAGTCCTTCCACGGTCGGACCCACTACTACCCCTCGGCGTTCGAGCCCGAGGACAGGGAGGCGGTCGCGTTGCTCCGCCGGGAGAGCTGTCGTGGAATCGTCCTGGCCGCACTCGAGGGGGAGTCCCCACACCCGGCGGCGATCGCCGACGGGCTCGGGCTCGCCCGGAGCACGGTCGAGTACCACGTGCGCAACCTGGCCCGCTGTGGGCTCGTCGAGAAGCGCCACGACGCCGAAGGGGTCCACCTGACGGTCCCCGACCCGGAGTGGACGGCCTCGCTTCTGGGCGAGGTCGAGCCGACCGTCGCCGACCGGCTGGTCGATCGGTTCACCAGCCTGCTCGACGAGTTACTCGAGGAGTGAGCCGGCGTCGACCGCCGGTCCGCTCGCGACGCCGGCGGACGCACGGCCCATTCATCGAATTTTGGCCCGGATTTTCGACGATCTCACGGTCTGAAACCTCGACTGGCCAAATCTTATTTACAATCGTCCACAAAAGGGGCGGTCGAGACAGATTTGCGCGGAACAGCAGCGTTTTAGTAGTACGGATTGTTGGAGGAAAACGAGCACGAGATGACAAGCGGAGAACTCACTGCTGCGGAAGAGGACGTACTGGACCAGATAGAGGAGCAGGGGGTCGACTTCCTGCGGTTGCAGTTTACCGACATCCTGGGGGTCGTCAAGAACGTCGCCGTCCCGGCCCGGCAGGCCGAGAAGGCGTTCACCGAGGGGATCTACTTCGACGGCTCCTCGATCGAGGGGTTCGTCCGGATCCAGGAGTCGGACATGCGGCTGAAACCCGACCCGGAGACGTTCGCGGTGCTCCCGTGGCGGGCCGACGGGAACAGCGCGGCCGCCCGGATGATCTGTGACGTCATCGACACCTCGACCGGCGAGCCGTTCGAGGGTGATCCGCGATACGTCCTCAAACAGGCGCTCGAGCGCGCCGAGGAGATGGGGTACACCGTCAACTGCGCGCCCGAACCGGAGTTTTTCATGTTCGAGGAGGACGAGGACGGCCGGGCGACGACGAACACGGCCGACCACGGCGGCTACTTCGACCTCGCCCCCAAGGACCTCGCGAGCGACGTCCGCCGGGACATCATCTACGGGCTGGAGTCGATGGACTTCGAGATCGAGGCCAGCCACCACGAGGTCGCCGAGGGCCAGTACGAGATCAACTTCGAGTACGACGACGCGCTGACGACCGCGGACAACGTCGGCACGTTCCGGACGGTCGTCCGCGCGATCGCCGCCGAACACGACCTCCACGCGACGTTCATGCCCAAGCCGATCCCGCGGATCAACGGCTCGGGGATGCACACCCACATGTCCCTGATGACCGAGG
>PUPA01000219.1 GCA_003552885.1 Natrialbaceae archaeon | reverse complement strand
GCGAACGTCTTCGAGACCTCGGCGTCCTCGTCGCTCTCGGCCTGGACTTTCTCCCAGGCCTCCCGGAAGTCGTCCATCCGGATCTCCGTCCGGTCGTCCCGGATCGCGAACATCCCGGCCTCGGTACAGACGGCCTTGATGTCAGCGCCGGAGGCCGCCGTCGTCTCCTCGGCGAGGGCGACGAAGTCGACGTCATCGGCGACGTTCATCTCGCGGGTGTGGATCTGGAAGATGATCTCCCGGCCCTCCTCGTCGGGTTTTGGCACCTCGATGAGCCGGTCGAACCGGCCGGGCCGAAGGATGGCCCGGTCGAGCATGTCGAACCGGTTGGTCGCCGCGATGATGCGGATCTCCCCGCGCTCTTCGAAGCCGTCCATCTCGGAGAGCAGCTGCATCATCGTCCGCTGGACCTCGGCGTCACCCGACGTCTTCGACTCGGTGCGCTTTGCGGCGATGGCGTCGATCTCGTCGATGAAGATCACCGCGGGCTCGTGCTCGCGGGCGACCTCGAAGAGGTCCCGGACGAGTTTGGCCCCCTCGCCGATAAACTTGTGGACGAGCTCTGAGCCGGCCATCTTGATGAAGGTCGCGTCGGTCTGGTTGGCGACGGCCTTCGCGAGCATCGTCTTGCCCGTCCCCGGTGGACCGTAGAGTAAGACGCCACTCGGCGGATCGATCCCCACGTCGCGGAACATGTCGGGTTTCTCGAGGGGCATCTCGACGGTCTCGCGGACCTCCTGCATCTGCTCTTCGAGCCCGCCGATGTCCTCGTAGCTCACGTCGGGGCTCTGGGTGACCTCCATCACCCGAGCGCGCACGTCGGTCTCGCTCGAGAGGGACTTGACGATCGAGAGGGAGTTGTTGACCGCGACCCGGTCGTCGGGCTCGAGTTGCTCGCGCATCTCTGCTGTGACCTCGGTCAGCGCCTCCTGGTTGTTCCCGTGCTGTTTGATGATCACGCCCTCCTCGGCCAGCTCCTGGACGGTGGCGACGAAAAGCGGGGACTGTTTGAGCTTCTTGTTCTCGTGGGTCAGCCGCTCGAGTTTCTGCTGGTACTTGTTGTTTTCGGCGTTTGCGTCGAGGAGCTTATCGCGCATCTCCTCGTTTTGGGCCTCGAGGACCTCCAGGCGCTCCTCGAGGGCCCGTATCTTCCCCTGCTGGGACGCCTCCTCGTCGTAGGGGAGGTCGACGTCTTCCACAGTGTCGCTCATCACCACGCCGTAGGTGGCTGGTTCATAAGAGGCTTCGGGTAGACGCAGCATCCAGCTGCGACCGGAGGGATTACTCGAGTGAATAAAACAATATAGAAAATATTATCTTAGCGTATGTGGAAACCGTACGCGATGAGCGCGACCGAGCCACGGAGCGGGGATCGATCGACGGCCGTGATCAGAGCGGAGCTTCGAGAGCTCCCACCGAGTGCGAAGCTGGTCCTGAAGGTGTTAGAGTACAACGGGACGATGACCCAGGGCCAGATCGCCGAGGAGACGCTGTTGCCGACCCGAACGGTCAGATATGCACTGAATCGTCTGGAGGACGTCGGCGCCATCCGGTCGCGGTTTTCGTTCTCCGACGCCCGAAAACGCCTTTACACCCTCGAGATCGACCCCCAGGAGTGACGCGTCGGGACGACCTCCCGGCCGCGGTCAGCCGACGAGCTCGACCGGATCGCCGACCCGCAGCGTCCGGCCCCGGTCGGCCTCCGGAACGCGGGCGATGACCGTCACCGTGTAGAAGTGGTCGAACGCCCCCTCGTCGGCCCACTCCGGGAAGCTCTCGCGTCGGTTCCGCACGAACCGGCTGCGAAACTCCGGCGTCGGCTCGCCGGTGTCTGGGTCGCGTTCTGGGACGACACACCGGCCACAGGGGGTGACACCCTCGAGCCGGACGCCGCCAACGGAGACGGCCGGCGCGCCCTCACCGACGAGCCGGTCCTCCCAGAACGGTTCGACGCCGCCGACCTCGACGTTCGTCCTCAGCCGACGTCTGAGCCCCTCTACGGTCAGGCCGTCGAACCACGACGCGACCGTCCGGAGCGTGGCCGTGCTGACTATCGACGGTCCCATTTCCCGGCGGTCGACGAACCCACGCGAGGTGTCACGGCGTACCGTCACCGGACAGCCGAACTGTTCGCTGAACCACCGCGCCGCCCGCTCGCGGTCGTCCTCGAGGGCGAACCGACGCGACTCGCCGTCGGCGGGAGCGACCGCGAGCTCGCCACTCTCGGTATCGAAGTCGGTTCGCACGTCGTGAACCCGGGCCGTGCGCTTGCCGTTTATCACCTCGCCGTCGTCGTCGAACAGCGCGAACTCCCGGTCGTGGGCTACGGTGCCACCGTCGAGTATCTCCACCTCCTCGACGTCGATTCCGTCGAGGGCCTTCACCGGAAACACCCTGAGTCCCGCCAGTCGAGCCATGGTCTCCGGTTTCGCCGATGGGGTATAAATCATCGCCCGCAGAGCACAGTCGGCCCTGACGGGGCGAAGTCGGCCACGACGAGAAGCGGACGCCCGAGGCGGGATTTGAACCCGCGTCACGACCGTGACAGGGTCGTATGATGGGCCACTACACCACCCGGGCTGCATCAGCCACTTTCCCGGTCGGAGTATTAAGGCTTTCCAATCGACGAAGGCGTGACAGGGCGACCCGAGGCGACATGTTAGAGCGACCCCGGCGTCCGGACGCCGCCGGTTGGAACCGTGGGAGGAACCGTCGGTGTTTTAGTCGCCTGACTACCGAAATAGGGTAGTAGCTCTATGGCAATCGAGCAATCCACCCCGGATCCGGCGGACGACACGCGCTCGAACTACGACTACCGGAACGACGCGATCGACCGGCCCGGGCTGGTCTCCGATCTCCAAGAGCTCGTCGACGGCGACGTCCGGTTCGACGAGTACTCCCGGGAGCTGTACGCCACCGACGCGAGCATCTACCGGCTGCTCCCGGTCGGCGTCGTCTTCCCGAGATCGACGGACGACGTCGCCGCCGTGATGGCCTACTGTGCCGACCGGGGGATCCCGGTGCTCCCCCGCGGGGGCGGCACCAGTCTCGCCGGCCAGACGGTAAACGAGGCCGTCGTCCTCGATTTCACCCGCTACATGAACGGGGTGGTCTCGGTCGACCCCGACGGCCGGAAAGCCGTCGCACAGGCCGGCGTCTACCTCGAGACGCTCAACGAGGCGCTCTCCCCCCACGGGCTGAAGTTCGCCCCCGACCCCGCCTGGGGTGACAAGAGCGCACTCGGCGGCGCCATCGGCAACAACTCTACGGGCGCACACTCCCTCGAGTACGGCAAAACCGACGCCTACGTCGAGGAGGTCGAGGTCGTCCTCGCCGACGGCACCGTGACCAGCTTCGGCGAGGTCGCCCTCGAGGAGCTGCCGGAGCTGGCCGACGGCGAGGACCTCGAGTCGGCCATCTACGCCGAGGTCGCCCGGATCGTCGAGGGGGAAGGCGACCTGATCGAGGAACGGTATCCGGACCTCAAACGCAACGTCTCGGGGTACAACCTCGACTGGCTGGTCGAGGACGCCCGCGGCGCCGAACGCGGCGTCGGCGAACCCGACAGCGACGGGGGCTCGATCAACTTCGCGAAGCTGCTGTGTGGCAGCGAGGGGACCCTCGCGATCGTCACCGAGGCGACGGTCTCCCTGGAGCCGGTGCCGGCAGAGAAGAGCATGGTCTTGCTCTCCTACGACAGCGTCGGGGACGCGATGTGTGACGTCGCCCCGATCGTCGAACACGGTCCGGCGGCCGTCGAGGTGCTCGACGACGTCATGATCGACCTCGCACGCGACACCGCGGAGTTCGGCCCCGTCACCGAGATGCTCCCGGAGGGAACCGGCGCGGTGTTGATCGTCGAGTTCTACGTCGAGGACGTCACAGACGGCAAACGGCAGGTGGCGAACCTGCTCGCCGATCGTTGTCCGGCCGTCGATCCCGAGGGGGACGCCGACGCGGAGGACGAGCGGCTCACCCTCGACGCCGACGTCGTCGCCTTCGACGCCATCGAGGCCTACGACCACGAGAGCCGGGCGAAGATCTGGAAGCTGCGCAAGTCCGGACTCCCGATCTTGCTCTCCCGGACGACCGACGCGAAACACGTCGCCTTCCTCGAGGACACGGCGAT
>PUPA01000134.1 GCA_003552885.1 Natrialbaceae archaeon | reverse complement strand
TCCGGTACTCCATCACCGCCTCACCGGGGACGGTCGACGTCCACGAGCCGGGCACCTCGATGTTCGTGAGACTGAGGTTCGTCGTGCTCCCCGCGGCGTCGGGGTACTGGGTCACTGCGGGCCCGTAGTCCTCGATGCGCTCGTTTCGTTCCTCGTGGAGCTCCATCAGCCGCTGGTAGATCGGGACGGCTTTCCCGACGGCGTCGACCCCCTGGAACCGAAACGCCGTGTGGGCGGCCTTCCCGGGGACGGTGACCCGGAAGTACTGCACGCCGGCGCTGGCGACGCCGAGGGTCGGCACGCCCGAGGGCTCCGTGATGATCGCCGCGTCCGGCCGGTAGCCGCGTTCGAGCGCCGAGAGGACGCCGCCGACGCCGCCGGCTTCCTCCTCGATCGTCGTCTGGAGGGTCAGATCGCCCGCGAGCTCGACGCCGAGCTCGGCGAGGGCCTCGTAGGCGATCACGATCGCGGCGACCCCACCTTTCATGTCGTACGTACCCCGGCCGTAGATCCGATCGCTCTCGACCGTCGCCTCCCAGGGATCGGACGACCAGTCGGCGACCGGCTCCGGGGAGACCACGTCGACGTGGCCGCTGAGCACGAGCGATCGGCCGTCGCCGGCGCCGGGAACCGTCGCCGCGAGGTTCTCCCGCCCCTCGTAGCCGTACTCCGTGTACGGGGTCGTCTCGAAGAACGCGGGATGGTTTCGGAGCGCGTCGGCGTCCGGCTCCCAGGCGTCGACCTCGAGGCCGGTGGACTCGAACCGGTCGCGAAGTAGCCGCTGTGCGGGTCCTTCTTCTCCCGGCAGCGACCGTGCCGCCACCAGCTCGGAGAGTAGCTCGATCAGCTCCTCGCGTTTGTCTGCTACGTGCTCGCGAACCTCGGCTTTCGTGGGTGTCATCGACAGTCGAAGGCTGTCTGGCGGTCACTTAGCCGTTTCGTCGACTGCCCGACGCGCCGACCGGGCGAATCCGTCCCACCGAATCGATGGGGCGAGTCCCTCTCGACGCGCCGACCGGACGAACTCCTCCCGAGTGTCGATCAGACCACGCGGTTTACCATCCCCTCGCGGTCACCGTCGACGTACCGCTCGTAATTCGTCGCGAAGATCGACGCACACCGTTCGGCGAACAGCGGCGAACCGCCGGCCATGTGGGGTGTGAGAAGGACGTTCTCGAACTCCCACAGCGGCGAGGACGGCGGGAGAGGCTCTCGAGCGGCGACGTCCAGGGCTGCCCCCCGGATGGTCCCCGTCCCCAGCGCCTCGATCAGGGCCTCCTCCTCCGTGACCTCGCCCCGGGCGACGTTGACGAACACCGCCTCGGGACCCATCGAGGCGAACGCGGCGGCGTCGAACAGCCCACGCGTGCGCTCGGTCAGCGGGCAGGCGGCGACGACGTACTCCGCCCGGCCGAGGACCGTGTGTAGCTCCGACGGGGGGTAGATCTCCTCGACGGCGTCCGGGACGGACTCGAGGTCGCGTTTGACCCCGAGGACGGTCGATCCGAACGCCTCACACAGCTCGGCGACCCTGGTCCCGACCGAGCCGACGCCGACGACGCCGACGGTCCGGCTCCCGAGGTCCGCCGGCGCGAACCGGCGCCACTCCCGGCGCCGTTGCTGGCGTCGCGCACGGAGCAGGCCGCGTTCGAACGTCAGGAGGAATCCCAGCGCGTGCTGGGCAATGGGGTCGGCGTGGACCCCCGAGACGGTCGTGAGGGCGATCCCCTCCTCCGAAAGCGCCTCGAGGTCGAACCGGTCGTGGCCGGAACTCAGCGACTGGATCCACTCGAGGCGCGCCGCGGCGTCGAGTAACTCCCCATCGAGCCGGTGTTCGATCAGGATCTCGACCTCCGGGACCTTCGCCGCCGCGTCGCCGTAATCCGTGGCCCGATCGAGTCGAACGTCCGGGAGCTCCGCCCGGATCGCCCGTTCGAGCGCCGCGACGCCGCCGGCGTTCTCCGGCGGGAACCGATGTGCCAGCAGGACCGTGGGTCGTGACATGCCGGGGACTGGTCCGGGGTCGTCAAGAAGCTGTCGCCGGATCGAGGGGACTCCGGCCGGTCGTGCGAGTCGTCACCCGGACGTTCGATCACCGACTCGGCGTCACGCACGGAGACGACACCACCGCATCGGAGCCCCCGCGGGCCCGCCCACACACCTGGCTCGACGCCCGCGATCCCCGCTCACACACCTGGCTCGACGCCCGCGAGCTCCGCGAGCGCGTCGGCGAGAAGCTGGGTCGCCCGGGCACAGTCCACCCAGTCGGTCCACTCCAGGGGAGAGTGAGAGATCCCGTCCCGGGAAGGGGCAAAGAGCATCCCCACGTCCGTAACGCCGGCGATCTTCATCGTGTCGTGGCCGCCTCCGGACGGCAGACTCATCGTCTCGACCCCGCGGCACTCGCCCGCGGCCGCGAACGTCTTCCGGATCCGGTCGCTCATCGGGACCGGATCGACGGTCCGGTAGCGATCGAGGCTCGCCTCGACGCCCCGTTCGCGCTCCAGGCGTTCGAGGCTCCGACGGGCCTCCTCGAGGATCCGGTCCATCACCGACCCGTCCACGTCGCGGGCGTCGATGCTGAGTGTCACCTCCCCCGGGATGACGTTCCGCGCGCCGGGCTCGACCGACAGCGAGCCGACGGTCGCCACCGCGGACTCGCTGCCGGCCGCGACGGCCTCCCGGGCGATCCGCTCGACGTCGGTGACGAACTCGCCGGCAGCGACGAGTGCGTCCGTGCGGTCGTCCATCGACGTGCCGCCGGCGTGGTTCGACTCGCCTTCGATCCGAACCGCGCAGTTCGTGATACCCGTGATCGCGGTCACGATCCCGACCGGCACCCCCGCCTGCTCGAGGCGCGTTGCCTGCTCTATGTGCAGCTCCAACCAGGCGTCCCACTCGCTCGCGTCGATCCGTCGATCGCCCGCGAAACCGATCCGCTCGAGATAGGTCGCCAGCGTGGTGCCGTCGTCGTCGGCGAGTTCGAGGAGCTCCTCGGGGGTACGTTCGCCACACGCGACCGACGAGCCGAGCAACCCGAGGTCGAAGCGTGTGCCCTCCTCCTCGGTGAACGCGACGACGTCGATCGGCCGGTCGGGAACGAGATCGGCCTCCCGCATCGCACGGACGGCCTCGACGGCGGCGTACACCCCGAGCGGGCCGTCGAAGATCCCCCCGCGTGGGACCGAGTCCAGGTGGCTCCCGGCGGCCACGGGGGCGGCGTCGGGATCACAGCCCGCCGGACACCACCGACCCGCGACGTTCCCCACCGGGTCGACCCGGACCTCCATCCCGGCCGACTCCAGTCGGTCGACGAAGTACTCCCTCGCCTTCCGGTCGGCGTCCGATCCGGTGAGCACCGTTCGTCCGTGGCCGGATTCCGCCCCGACGTCGCCGAACGATCCGTTCGTCAGCAGATCCTCCCGCAGCCGATCCTGATCGACGTGCATGGAGGGATTCCCCACCGTGGCGTGATATACGTTGTGCAGCCGTGTGTGGCCGGACGGGTGTCGCCCGGCGCCGTCGGGGCTCCCGTGGCCGTCGGGGTCCCAAACGAGCAGATACTTTGATAACCCGGTGGGTGCCATGACGACCCATGCAGGTCGATACGGTCATCGCCGGCGGACGGCTAGTCACGGCTACCGACGTTCGCCCCGGAAGCGTCGCCATCGACGACGGAGAGATCGTCGCGATCGGATCCGAAGACCAGCTCCCCGAGGCGAGTCGTCGGGTGGACGCGACCGGCCAGCTCGTCATGCCCGGCCTCGTCGATCCACACGTCCACGTCGACGAGGCGCCGGAGAACCGTGCCGGCACGTACGCGACCGAGACCGCCGCCGCGGCAGCCGGCGGCGTCACTACGATCGTCGACTTCGCCTGGCAGGGCGGCGACCGGAGCATCGACGACGAGAGCAAGGGCCTTCTCGACGGTATCGAACACAAGAAGGAAAAGAGCGATCTCGCCTACGTCGATTACGGACTCCACGGGGTGCTCCACCGGGACGAACCGGAGACGTTCGAGGCGATCCCCGAGGCGATCGACGCCGGCGTGACCTCGTTTAAGATGTTCATGTCGACCTACGAGGTCGGCGTCGACACCGGCTTCATCGGTCGCGCGTTCGAGCACATCGCCGACCACGACGCCGTCGCGGCGG
>PUPA01000026.1 GCA_003552885.1 Natrialbaceae archaeon | reverse complement strand
CTCGTCGGCGCTCACCCCCAGCTCGATCCCGAAGAGCGGTTCAACTTAGAGGACCTGCTGGCGTCGGTGGAACACCCACTCGACTGATCGGCCGGCCCCGTGGACGCCAGCCCGACCGACGCCGGATCGGAGCCGCAGGACGGCCAGCCGCCCTTAATCCCAGTTATTATATTTGAAAATCATATATCCGGAAGTAATTTTTCTATTACACGTTGGTTCGATTCAACGTTGCACTCAAAGACGTTTACGATTGCATAGTGGACCGATCAGAGTTCCTACCCCAATTAGTGTCGGAACTTTTTAGTAAATTTCGTTCTGTTACTTTCTGGATCTCACTCAGTCTTCGGCCGGTCCGACGGCGTCGGTTGTGGGTTGACCGACGAACCGCTCGCGGAGGAGTCCGAGGTGCTGTGCGACCACCAGGAAGACGATGACCACCAGACAGCCGACCCGGACGACGGTGTCGGGGTACACCATCGCCAGGAAGCCGAGGAGGAAGAAGACCCCCCTGATCGGCAGCTGGACAACCCGGCTTTCGTGGAAGAACTTCCCGTGGTAGTTGAGCCCGTGGGAGATGCCGAACGCACCGAACAGCGCGATCGTTCCGGAGAGGAGCGTCTCGGTCCCCCAGCCGCCGACGACGAGTTCGGGGTTGTAGATGAACGCGAACGGGAGCACGTAGATCGGCATGGAGATCTTGATCGCCTCCCAGCAGGTGCGCCAGAAGTTGCTGTTCGCGATGCCGGTCGCGACGACGACCGCGATGGCGATCGGGGGCGTCAGCCCCGACAACACCGCCGCGTACAGGACGAAGTAGTGCGCAGCGAGGTCGGGGATGAGGAACTCATTGATCAACGCCGGCGCGATCAGCGCCGCGACGATGACGTACGCGGCAACCGTCGGCATCCCGAGGCCGAGGACGATCGAGATGACGAACGCGAGGATGACGGCCAGGATCATCACTCCGCCGGACAGGTCGAGCAACGCGAGCGAGAGGACGCCTGGGATGCCCGTTGCCTCGAATATGTCGACGACGCCGTTGATCGCCGCGATGATTATAGCGATCGGTGCCAGGATGACGGCTCCTTCCCTGAATCCGAACGCCGCCGCATCCAAGAGCTCATCGAGCGTCGCGCGGAGATCCCCCCCGGCGTAGGCGGTCCGGGCGAGCGGGAAGCCAAAGCCGGTGATCAACATCGCGACGACCGTGTACAGCGCGGCCGTCAGCACGGTCCACTGGAGGACGCCGAGGATCCACACGAGGATCAAGAACGGGCCGCCGAAACGGACGAGCTGGATGGACAGCTCCCGACGGCTCATCCGCTCTTCGAAGTGTTCGGTCTCGTCGACCTGGATGGTCACGTCTTTGAGCTGATCCATCCCCTTGTAGTGGACCGCGATGAACACCGAACCGTAGAAGACGATCGCCGGGATGATGCCGGCGACGAGGACATCGACGTACGTGATCCC
Organism: Natrialbaceae archaeon; assembly: GCA_003552885.1. GTDB lineage: Archaea > Halobacteriota > Halobacteria > Halobacteriales > Natrialbaceae > Tc-Br11-E2g8. The sequence goes on along the minus strand of PUPA01000026.1, from coordinate 2,713 downwards.
GAGCAGCGAGGCCATGACGAACGCCGCAGCCCCCATGATCGGTGGCATTATCTGTCCACCGGTCGACGCCACCGACTCGATCCCGCCGGCCACCTCGCCGTCGATTCCGCTGTCTTTCATCAACGGGATGGTGAACGAGCCGGTGATCGCGGTGTTCGCGGCCTGACTCCCCGTGATCGAGCCGATGATGATGCTGGCGGTGACCGCCGAGAGGGCGATGCCCGACCGGACGACGTTCGCCGCACGGAGAGCGATCCGTTTGATCAGGTCGAACGCACCGAACCCACGCATCAGACCGGCATAGAGGAGAAACAGTGCGACCCAGGTCGCGATGATGCGGGAGATCGAGCCGTACACCCCCTGGAAGTCGAGCACGAAGATGTTCGCTGCGCGGTTGAAACTGAAGCCGCCGTGACGGATGATCCCCGGCGCGTAGTTTCCGTAGACTCCGTACAGGATCGCCGCGACGATCACGAGAAAGAACGTGAGCCCGTAGGCGCGGTAGGACAGGTACAGGATGACGACGACGAACGCGGACGCGATCGCGTACTCGTGTGTAAGTGCGGTCCCGACCCGGACTCGAAGCAGCGTCTCGAAGAAGATTATCATGTAGACGGTCGTTACGACCGTCACCAGCAACGACAGACTGAGACCGAGTACGTCCCTCCGGTCGCCCTCCTCGTAGGAGTCGATGAGCTCGCTGCCGAGGTAGATGGACATCACTCCGCCGAGGAAGATGGTGGTAAACAGGATCCGGTCGATCTGCTGGGTGAACGCGTAGTAGAGGATGAACAACCACAGGACGATCGCCCCTCCCGTTACCACATCCTGGGCCAAGTCCAGCCGGTCTTTCCCGGCGGTAGTGTACACCATGTTGGCCCGCTATGGCAGTATTCTAAATAAAAGTATGCTATTCCAGATCAGGAGACTGCCACGCGTGGCGTGTGCGAACGTGGCCGTCACGGCTAGCTCGGGGAGGTGGGCCGGCCGCGTGCGTCGTCGATCCGATCGAGCCCGGACGTCCTCGTCGATTCGAGTTCAGTCCGGTCGGCTCCAGTCGTCGTCCCACAGATCGTGCTCTTCGAGCCAGTCTGCGGCACCGGGGTGGACGTCGACCCGGTCGGTGTGGAGGAACGAGAACGTGTAGTTGTCGAGGTCGCTGTAATCGAGCGCCGCCGGGTTGGCGTCGAGGACCTCCTGTGGGTTGTTGTGGATGATGTCCATGACCTCGTACACCGACTCCGCGGGGATGTCGGGGTGGAACAGGTACGGATACGTCTCCGTCCAGGTGTGTCCGGCGGAGCCGTCGGTGCCGATGTCCTGGTCCCACGGATCGCCGATGCTCTCGCCGAGTTCCTCGTAGCCGGCACCGCCGAAGTTCTCTGCGGCCTGGGCGAACTCGTCGGTCATCTCGACCAGCCTGACGTCGTTTCGTGCGTCGACCTCCTCCGCCCACGTCGGCAGGCTATCGAAGTTCGAGTTGTACGCGACGAGCGCCTCGACGCGACCTTCCTCGAGGGCGCTCGCCGCCTCCCCGGTCTCGAACTCCTGTGAGCCGGGCTCGAGGTCGTCCCAGAGGCCAGCTTCGCCGTACATCGTCTCGGTCAGGTCACGTAGCCCCCAGCCGCCGGGCAGCGGCCAGATGTCCGCGCCGAAGAGGTCGTCCGTCGTCTCGATGTCGCTGTCCTCGAGGGCGATCCAGTAGAGGTTCAACGACAGGTGGCTGAAGCCGTAGAGTGGGAAGGTCTCTACCGGTTCGTCCTCGAACGGCCCCTGGTCGTTCATCGCCTGGTCGAAAATGAACCCCCCCGCGGAGTACGCGTTGATCTCGTCGTCCTCGTACAGCCGGATGGACTGTGGGTCCCCGCCCGCGTCGACGGTGATGAAGTTCACCGTGTCGGACTCCTGGTTGACCGCTCGCTGGATCGCCTGTGAGTTCGAGTACGTCGAGGAGCCGGAGTCGGAGGAGCCGACGTTGATGTCGACGGCGTCCCCATCGTCGCCGGCACAGCCAGCGAGGGCGACCATGCCGACCCCAGCTGCCGCTTTCAGCGCATCCCGTCTGGTAGGGCTGCTATTCTCAGACATCGTTAGCCACGAGGACGTTGAGTATATAAAAAACTTTCGTTAAAGAGGGCGATGGTTTATACGATGTAAACTTTCAGTACGCACCACACGTGGAATCCGACGAACCCGACAAGCTGCTGACCGACGCCCGACCGACTGGCGGGGTGACCGAACCGTGACCTGCGGGGAGCCGTACGCGTTCCTCGCGGGGAACAGTGAGACGTTCCTCGCGGACCTCCGGACGCTGCTCGCACAGCCGTCGATCAGCGCGACCGGCGAGGGGATCGAAGAGTGTGCGACGACGGTCCGGGAGTACTGTCTCGAGTACGGCTTCGACGACGCCTCGATCGTCGAGACACCCGGTCGACCGGCGGTGATCGCACACGCACAGGCGGACGCGAACCGTTCGTGGGGCGACCCGGCGAACGACACCGAAAACGCTCCAACCGAACGACCCGACGACGCCCGGGCCGACCGGCCGACGGTCCTCCTCTATGGCCACTACGACGTCCAGCCGGCCGATCCGGAGGCGTGGACGTCCCCGCCGTTCGAGCCTACGGTCAGGGAGGGGCCGGACGGAACCGAACGGATCTACGCCCGCGGGGCCGGCGACAACAAAGGCCAGTGGTTCGCCCACCTCTGTGCG
>PUPA01000168.1 GCA_003552885.1 Natrialbaceae archaeon | reverse complement strand
AGGGTTCTGCTGAAACCGTGCCACCTAGGCACGGGCTCACTACTCACCGAGCGCACACAAGTGTTTCCGTCGACTCTCGATCTCCCGGAGATAGATGACCCGCCCCTCCGGCTGGTCCGCCGACTCACTCCCGGATGAGGTCGGCGATCCCCTCGCGGACGATCGTCCCGCAGTAGGCACACCGGACGCCGTCCTCGAGCACCTCGAAGCGCGTCGCGGCGGGCTCGTCGGCGTTGGTGATACAGCCGGGGTTCGGACACTCGAGGACGCCCTCGACGACCTGGGGGCGCTCGACGCGGTGTTTGCCGACGACCTCGTACTCCCGGACGATGTTGATCGTCGCGTCGGGGGCGATGAGCGAGAGGACGTCGACTTCCTCCTGGCTGAGTTCCCGCCCCTCGACTTTGACGATGTCCTTGCGGGCGAGGCGGTCGGAGGGGACGTTCATCCCGATCGAGACCTCCTCGCCCTCGCTGCCGTCGATGCCGACGATCGTGAGGACGTTGAGCGCCTGGCCGGCCCGGACGTGGTCGATGACGGTGCCGCTTCGGATCTTGCTCACGCGGAGTTCGTGTTCACTCATCGGGATCACCCAGGAGGAGGTCGAGCAGCGCCATGCGAACGGGGACGCCGTTGTGGGCCTGCTGGAAGTAAGCCGCGTGGTCGGTGTCGTCGACGTCGGGGGCGATCTCGTCGACCCGCGGCAGGGGGTGCATCACGGTCAGCCCGTCGTCGGCCGCCGCCAGGCTCTCGGCGTCGATGCGGTAGCGGCCGGCGACCTCGCGGTACTCGGCCTCGTCGGGGAACCGTTCGCGCTGGATCCGGGTCACGTAGAGGACGTCGAGGGAGGGGAGGACGTCCGCGAGCTCCTCGTGTTCGCGGATCGACGCGCCCTCCTGGTGGAGGTCGTAGACGACCTCGCGGGGCAGCCGGAGGCTCTCCGGGCTGACGAAGTGTTGTTGGGCCCCGAACTCCGCGAGGGCGTACGCCAGCGAGTGGACCGTCCGGCCGTACTTCAGGTCGCCGACGACCCCGATCGTGAGGCCCTCGAGGCCGGCGTTCTCCCGGATCGTGTAGAGGTCGAGCAGCGTCTGTGACGGGTGGTGGCCGGCGCCGTCTCCGGCGTTCACCACCGGCACGTCGGCGAACTCACTGGCCATCGTCGCGGCACCCTCCCGTGGGTGGCGGAGCACGAGCGCGTCGGCGTACCCCTCGACGACCCGGACCGTGTCGGCGAGGGTCTCGCCTTTGGTGACGCTCGAGGACTCGACTGCGCCCATGTCGACGACGTCCCCGCCGAGGCGTTTCATCGCCGTCTCGAAGCTCAGCTTCGTGCGCGTGCTGGGTTCGAAAAAGAGCAAGCCGAGCAACGCGTCGGCGTGACGGTCGGCGACGGCCCCCGGCTCCCGGTCGATCTCGGCCGCGCGGTCGAGTACGAGCTCGACGTCCGCCCGCGAGAGCTGTTTGCTCGTGATGAGGTGGTCGTGGCGCATCCGTTCGACACGGGTCGCCGCGCCCTATTGAATCTCCCTATCGGCGGCGGGAGGGCCATGTTCCGTGGCCTCGGATCCCTCCGGGCCCGGAGCCGCGACAGCCCCCGGCCGACGCTCCGGGGACTCGCCCGGCGGGCCCCACGCAAGCCAAAGGAGTTATCAGGTGGCTACAGCAATACCCCACATCCGCATGGTGGGTCGGCTAGAGACAGGAATCGACGTGCTGGACCGGAAACTCGACGGCGGGTTGCCGCCGGGTTCGGTCGTCGCCTACACCGCCGAGCCGGCCAGCCAGTCCGAGCTGCTCCTCTACGAGCTCACCGCCGCCCGTGGGACGCTGTATCTCTCCACCCAGCGTTCGGACGAGGCGATCCGGGAGGCGGTCGACTCCTCGCTCGCCCGGGTCGGCAGTCCGACCGTCCGGCGGCTCGACCGGGAGAACCCGATCAGGGAGGCGAAACGGCTCGTCGACGCCCTCCCCGAGGGGGCGAACCTCATCGTCGACACCGTCGACACCCTCGAACGCTGTGAGCGCAACCGGTACGTCGACTTCCTCAACTACCTCAAAGAGCGGATGCTCGCCACGGGCTCGATCGCCGTCCTCCACTGTCTGAAAGGCGGTCACGTCCCCGACCACCGCACGGAGACGATCCACGCCGCAGACACCGTCTTCGACCTGCGGACCACCGTCGGTGCGACCGAACTCGAGAACCACCTGACGGTGCCGAAGTTCCGCGGCGGCGGCGCCCCGACCGAGACGATCAAACTCGAGCTCTCAGAGCGCGTCGAGATCGACACCAGCCGGGACATCGCCTGACTCCAGCCGGGGGCGTCACCTCATCTCGGCCGGGGGCGTCGTCCGATTTTCTGCCGGGACGTCGCCTGACCAGTCGAGACGTCGCCCGACTCCCACTCGGGGCGTCGCCCGGTCCGCCCGTGGCGACGGCCTGGGCCCGTGGCGACGGCCTGGCCCGGGGTCCGTGGCGACGATCCGGGAGTCGGCTACTCGCCGAGACGCGTCCGGACGCTCTCGGCGTGTGCCTCGAGCCCCTCGGCGTCGGCGAGCGTCGTGATCGTGTCCGCGAGCGCGTCGAGTCCCTCCGCCGAGAGTCGCTGGACGGTCGTCGATCGCAGGAACGTCTCGACTGCGAGGCCGCCGGTCAGCCGGGCGCCGCCGCCGGTCGGCAACACGTGGTTCGTCCCGCTGGCGTAGTCGCCCGCGGCGACGGGGGTGTGCGGCCCGAGGAAGACGCTGCCGGCGCTGTCGATCCGTTCGAGGATCGCCTCCTCGTCGTCGGCGACGATCGCCAGGTGTTCGGGGGCGTACGCCTCCGTAAAGAGGATGGCCTCGCTGAGCGATCGCGCGAGGAGGACGCCGCTGGCATCGTTCGCGAGCGCCGCCCGGACGACGTCCTCGCGGGCGCGGTCGCCGGCCAGCCGGTCGACCGCCTCGGCGACGGCCGCGGCGAGGTCGGCGTCGTCGGTCACCGCGACGACGCTCGCGTCGGGGTCGTGTTCGGCCTGAGCGAGGAGCTCGCCGGCGACGAGTTCCGGCTCGGCCGTCCCGTCCGCGAGGACGACCACCTCGCTCGGTCCGGCGAGGAAGTCGATCCCGACGTCGCCGCGCACCTCGGCTTTCGCCGCCGTCACCCACCGGTTGCCGGGGCCGACGATCTTCGCGACCGGACCGACCGTCTCGGTGCCGTAAGCGAGGGCGGCGATCGCCTGTGCGCCGCCGACGGCGTAGACGGCGTCAGCGCCGGCGGCGTGGATCGCCGCGAGCGTCGCGGGGTTGATCTCCTCGGCCGGCGGCGTCACCACCGAGACGTGTTCGACGCCCGCGACGACCGCCGGCACGACCCCCATGATCGCACTCGAGGGGTAGGCGGCCGTCCCGCCGGGGACGTACACCCCGGCGCTGTCGATCGGCCGGAACCGCCGGCCGAGCTCGCGTCCCGTCCCGAACTCCCGGCGCCAGTCGCTCGGCAGCTGTGCCTCGTGGAACTCCCGGACGTTGCCGGCGGCGGTCTCGATCGCCTCCCGGAGCTCCCCGTCGACCGCCTCGTACGCCCGCCGACAGTCGTCGGTGATCTCGAGGTTGCCGCCCTCGACGCCGTCGAACTCCCGGGCGAACTCGCGGACGGCGACGTCGCCCTCCTCGCGGACGCGGCCGACGATGTCGGCGACGTCCTCCCGTACCGCCTCGATGCCGGCGTCCCGTTCGAAGAACGCCTCCCGCTCGGCCGGGGAGAGCTCCCCCACCTCGCGTACGTCGATGTCCATGGTGGCGCCTCGGCGCGGCGAGTCAAGAGGGTTCCGTCCGGCGCCGCCCGATCGGGCGGCTCCGGGAGCCCCTCGACGGGGCACGGCCGTCCCGTCCGGCGCGCCTATCGCCGAAAGTATTTGTTTGATATACAGAATAGACGAGTTACTTTTCCGTCCGTACCGACCGCCGATTGCAGATATACGGGCCGTTTACGGCTTTCGAGCGGCTGTTTCGGATCGAATCCAGAGAGCGGTAGTCGATCGGAACGTAACACTACGTCGTTACTACCGAGAATAAGTAATTTCAGCGATCGCTCCTACGGCCGCGCGCCTCACTCGAGCGGTTCGACGAGTTCGACGACGTGACCGTCGGGGTCCTCGACGAACGCCGTCCGGGCGCCCGCGGCGGGCTGGTCTGCGGGTTCGGAGACGACGCCGTGGT
>PUPA01000259.1 GCA_003552885.1 Natrialbaceae archaeon | reverse complement strand
GGCAGTAACCCGCGTACAGGAGGTAGGCGACGGCGACGTGTCCCATCGGCCACATGCCCGATCCGAGCGGGCCGACGGACATAGGGAGCCCGGTTTCGGGTCGTCTCCGGTGACGGGGTCCTGGACGAATGTCGGTAGCCGAACGATCGGTGCCGGCGGCCGAACGATCGGTGTCGGTAGCCGAACGATCGGTGCCGGCGGCCGAACGATCGGTGTCGGTAGCCGAACGATCGGTGGGACTTCCCCCGACCGGGAGGTTCCGGTGGCTTTTACCCCACGGGCGGTGAGCCCCCGCGTATGGCAGACGATTACCGAATCGAGGAGGACAGCCTGGGGGAGATGCGGGTGACCGTCGACGCCTACTGGGGCGCACAGACCCAGCGCGCCGTCGAGAACTTCCCGATCTCGGGGATCACCTTCGGTCGGCGGTTCGTCCGCGCGCTCGGCGTCGTCAAGAAGGCCGCCGCACGGGCCAACCACGAGCTCGGGTTTCTCGAGGAGGAGGTCGCCGACGCGATCGTCGCGGCGGCCGACGAGGTCATCGCCGGCGACCACGACGACCAGTTCCCGGTCGACGTCTTCCAGACCGGTTCGGGAACCTCCTCGAACATGAACGCGAACGAGGTGATCGCCAACCGGGCCGCCGAGATCACTGGCGCGGAGGTCGGCGACCGGGTCGTCCACCCGAACGACCACGTCAACTACGGCCAGTCGAGCAACGACGTCGTCCCGACCGCGATGCACGTCGCCTCCCTCGAGGCGGTAGAGAAGGACGTGACGCCCGCACTCGACACGCTGCGGGCGGCACTGGCGGAGAAAGAAGCCGAGTTCGCCGACGTTGTCAAGACCGGACGCACCCACCTCCAGGACGCGACGCCGGTCACCCTGGGCCAGGAGTTCGGCGGCTACCGCACCCAGATCGAGAAGGGGCTGGCGCGGGTCGATAAGAGCCGCGAACACCTCGCCGAACTCGCACTCGGGGGCACCGCCGTCGGCACGGGACTCAACACCCACCCCGAGTTCCCCACGCTCGCGGCGGAGTACATCGTCGAGGAGACCGGCGTCGAGTTCCGCGAGGCAGACGACCACTTCGAGGCCCAGGCGGCCCACGACGCGATGAGCGAGGCCCACGGCGCCCTGCGGGTGGTCGCGGGTTCGCTCAACAAGATCGCGAACGACCTTCGACTGCTCGCCTCGGGCCCCAGGAACGGCCTCGGAGAGATCGAACAACCCGAGAACCAGCCGGGCTCGTCGATCATGCCCGGCAAGATCAACCCCGTCGTCGCCGAGTCGGTCAACCAGGTCCACAAGCAGGTCGTCGGCAACGACGCGGCCGTCGCCGCCGGCGCCGCACGCGGGGAGCTCGATCTGAACCTCTATAAGCCCGTGCTCGCACACAACTTCCTCCAGTCCGCGGAGCTGATCGCCAACGCGAGTGAGACCTTCGCCGAGCGGTTCGTCGCTCCCCTCGAGGCGAACGAGGCACACTGTGCCGACCAGGTCGAGGAATCGATGGCGCTTGCGACCCCGCTCAACGTCCACATCGGCTACGACGGTGCCAGCGAGGTCGCCAAAACCGCCCTGAAGGAGGGAAAGACCGTCCGGGAGGTCGCGATCGAGAAGGAGTACCTCACCGAGGCGGAGGCCGACGAGGTGCTCGATCCGGCGAAGATGACCGCGCGCGGAATCCTCGGGGAGGACTGAGCGGGGTCCGCCCCGAGGCGGTCGTTTCGGCCGACAGCGCCGTCGACGGGACGTGAGCGTCCTCCGATTACCTGTCCTCGGGCTTCCCTCACGTGTCCAACCACCGGTAGAACCTGCGTGGGGATACGGAGCCGCCACCCCGGGGAGTCGCCGGTCAGTCCGGTCTTTCGCCGTCGTCCACCAGGGACGAAACGACGAGTCGTTTGATCCCGCGTCGGAGGAGACCGCTGGCTGCGGGTTGAGAGATGTCCAGTTCGGCGGCGACGTCGCTGAGCGTCGCGTCCCGTGGGTCTTCGAAGTACCCCGCCTCGAGTGCGACGAGGAGTGCCTCCCGCTGGCTGTCGGTCAGCCCCGCGTCCGTACTCCCCAGACTGGCGTACTCGTTTATGCGCAGTAACTCGATGTCGACGCCGTTCCGTTCTGCGTAGTTCCAGAGGGGGGCCAGGTTCTTGCGGTCGGGCGTCCACACCGTCAGAATCCAACCGGTTCCGTCGTTTTCCATCTCGAGTACGACACCGTTCGTAGCGGAGACGATCGGTGAGACGACCTTCGCTTCGTCCGTGTACTCGAAGCTGTAGATCGCCTCCCCGTCTCCGGTTTCGATGACTCGTTCGAACTCACCGATGGTGTGATCGCTCCGCAACCCGTCTTCGAACCGGTGGAAGTCAGACGACCGTATGCGATAGAAGAACCTCCCCGACGTCGGATCCGTCCCCGCCTCCAACACCGACTCGACCGTCGAACTCCGGTCGTGAGCGACCGTCTTCGTGAGCACGATGTCGGGGTGTTCGACACGGACGACCGCTGTGATATCCCTCATGTTGTACGAGATCGTCGTTTCACACCGCCAACAGGGTGTTCTGGGGCGTGTGAGCTCTCGACGCCGCCGGTGTCGTTTCGGTGGCCGTGCAGTGGCTTAACTGAGTCGGTCGGAGCCCAAGAACGCGGGCCGGGAGTCCCCTCGAGTTCGTCGTCGCTTCGCTTCTGGGAACCGACTCTCAGCCGTCCGTACCGTCGGCGTGACGGTCGGCCCGTTCGCGAGCGCTGGGATTGACGGACGCTCTGAACGGAACGTTCGCCACCGTTGCACGCACGGGTTCGCCGGGCACCTCGGCGTACTCCTCCGGGAGGTGTACCCCGAACTCCACGTCGACGTCCGCGTTGTATATCGAGTCGTCGAGCGGAACGTCGGTCGCAGCCTGGAGGGTCGCCGCCGGCACGAAGCCGAGTCCGACGTTGGTCCCGAGCTCCGGGTTCCACCCTGCGGACGTCAGATAGCCACACTCCTCGCCCGTCTTCGGGTCCGAGACGAGCCAGTAGTCGGGGGGCCACTCCAGGATCGGCTCGCCTCCCATCTTCAGACCGACCAGCTTGTGAGTGAACGGAAACCCACCGTTTTCGATGACCTCCTTCTGGCGTTCTAGTTCGGCCTTGCCGACGTACTCTGCCGCCTTGTCGTCGGGGACCTGATAGCCGAGGTTGACCTGGAACGGCGACGTCTCGTGGTCTACGTCCTGACCCAGCGACAGGATCCCGGCGGCGATCCGTCGACGACCGTTCACTGGCGCCGCGCCACCGCCGTGGTCTTCGACCGTCTCGAGCACCGGGTTCCAGACTGCTTCGGCGTTCTCGGTCGCCTCGCGGACGTATATCTCGAACCCCGCCTCCCCGGAAAAGCCCGTCCGGCTCACCAGCACCGGCACGCCGCCGATCGTCGCGTCCAACAGTCCGTAGTACGGAACGTCCTCGACCGCCTCGCCGACGAGTGACTCCATCACGTCGGGCGACTTCGGGCCCTGAATCTGCACCGGCGAGACGTCGATCTCGTCGACGTCGACCTCGAAACGGTTGTCCACCGTGACTCCCCGCAACCACAACAGCAGGTCCGAATCGGCGATGGAGAACCAGAACTCGTCGTCGTCGGGTCGCAACAGGACGAAGTCGTTGAGGATCCCACCGTCCCGGTCACAGCAGATGGCGTACTTACCCCGCATCGTCTCGATTTCGGTCGCGTCGCGCGTGATGACGTAGTCGACGAACGCCTCCGCATCGGGTCCACGGACACGGATCTGGCGCTCGACCGCGACGTCCCACAGCGCGACGTGATCGACCAGCAGCTCGTACTCGGCTTCCGGGCCGCCGTCTTCGGGATCGATGAACGCGCGCGGGTGGTACATGTGGTTGTACACCGTCGCCCGGTGACACCCCTCCTCGACGGAGAGGTGCCAGAACGGTGATTTCCGAACCCGGGTGGAGATCGCGAGGTCGACGTCCGCGTCGCCCGTCTGGCGGAGGTTTCTGGGGACGGTACGGTCCGACTGGTCGACGCCGGGGTGGTTCGGGTGTCGTCTGTCTCCTGGCATTATCGGCCCATCTCTGTGCCTCGCCTCACCGGTCGAACAACGACTCCCAGAGACGCTCGAAGCGACTGGAATCGAACGGTGTGCTGACCCCTGCGGGGAGGTAGAACTTCAACTCGGTGTCGCTGTCCTGCTCGTCGAGGCGGTGTACTCGTACCATACGTGACTCTTAGTGGCCGTCACCCCATCGGTCTCGTGCTTAAT
>PUPA01000110.1 GCA_003552885.1 Natrialbaceae archaeon | reverse complement strand
CTCCAGCGCGTCCAGCGGGACATCCCCGCCGACCTCATCGAGGGGGGCGTCTGGAAGTCGAACCTCCGCCAGCTCGCCCGCGAGCGGATGGACGCCCACGGCTGGGAGTGTGAGTGTATCCGCTGTCGGGAGGCCGGCATGAACGACGCCGACCCGGCGGAGCTGAGCCTCGAAGTCGCGAGCTACGAGGCCTGTGGGGGGCTCGAACACTTCGTTTCGATCGAGGACTTCGATCGGGACCTGCTCGTCGGTTTCTGTCGGCTTCGGTTCCCGGGTGAGAGTGCCTCCCGGCCCGAACTCGAGGACGCCGCGCTCCTCAGGGAGCTTCACGTCTACGGCTCGGAGGTGGCTCTCGGCGACGACGGCGGAAGCGACAGCCACCAACACCGCGGTTACGGCCGCCGGCTGATGGAGCGGGCAGAGGAGATCGCCGCCGACGCCGGCTACGGGAAGCTGGCCGTCATCGCCGGCATCGGGGCCCGCGAGTACTACCGCGGGAAGCTCGGCTACCGCCAGGACGGGCCGTACGTGAGCACGCGGCTCTAGCGGACGACGACGACCGGGACCGGTGCCCGCCTCACCACCGCCTCCGCGACGTTCCCGACGAGAAACCGGCGCACCGCACGGCTCCGATCCGCGCCGTGGCTCCCCAGGACGACCGCCCCGTAGCCGTCGACACGCTCGATGATGTTCCGGGCGGGGTGGCCAACCCCGACGACCGTGTCCACCTCGCGGTCCCGCTCGGCGGCGACCTCGCGGGCGCGCTCGAAGACCGGCTCGGCGCGCTCGGCTGCGGCCTCACCGAGGTCGTCCCCCAGCCCGACCGAGGCGGCCTCCCCCATCATCATCGACGGGACGCCGACGACGTGGAGGACGGTTACCGCGGCGTCGGGGTGGTTCTCGAGGGCGTACACGAGGGCATGCTCTGCCGGCTCGGAGTCGTCCATCGGGACGAGGATTCGAGAGAGCATGCGTCCCGGAACGTCGGCCACGCACCTAACTTCCCCCGCCGACTACCCGTCATCCCCTCCACTCCCGTCGGTCCCGCGTCGGCCCGAAGGCGTCGACGCGGGCGTTCTCACGGCGTCGACGCGACGTTCTACCGCAGCGTCGCCCCCGCCGAGTGAGTTCCACAGACGGCAGGTTCGTAACCCGCGTCCGTGAGCCCCGTCCCGAGCGCGAAGACGGTGTCCCCGAGCATCGCCATCGAGGCGTGGCCGCCGGCGTCGGCGACCGCAGAGAGGGTCTCCCGGACCGCCGGGGTGAGCAGGTTCGCCTCGCGGGCGAACCGCCGCGAGGCGTGGACGAACGACGCCAGCGTCGGCTCCTCGACGACCAGCGAGAGCGCGCGCTCGCCGGCCGCGGTCAGCGTCTCGGTCTCCCCGGAGAGGACCTCCGCCGTCGAGAGGCCGCCGAAGGAGACGTACTCGACCCGGGCCCGCGAGGGGATCCCGTCGAGTTCGTTGTGTGCGGGCGCGCCCGGCTCGAGCCGGATCGGGATCCCACCGCGGGCCTGGGCGACCACGTCCCCGAGCCCGGTTCCCGCCCGGACCTCCGCGCCGTGGGCGACCGTCACGAGCTCGTTGACCGACAGCTTCCGCTCGAACACCCGGTTCGCGGCGAGCGCCGTCCCGAGGGCCATCGCGCCGGAGACGCCGAAGCCGGCTCCGAGCGGGAGCTCCGAGCGTGCCTCGACGCGCGCGTCGACCGCGAGCGCAGAGAGCACCGTCTCGACCGGCTCGATGTCGATCACCTCGTCGTCGAGGACGACCGTCGACTCCGCCGCCGGACGGACGGTCACCTCCACCCCGTCGGTCAGCGTGAGCCCGGCCCCCCGCGAGCCGGCCCGGATCGGATCCTCGTGGGGGTGTGCGCTGAAAAACCCCGTCACGTGTCCGGGCACGAACGCCGTCGCCTCCTCGGTCATCGTTCACCGAGCTACCCACCCGTCGGATATAAACGTGAAGATTCCGCCGTCTCGGCTCCCGACGGAGCCGTACGCCCGGTCGCCGACTACCCGACCGCCGCGAGCAGATCCGCGAGCGCCCGGTCGACGGTCTTCGCTCTGACCGTCGCGCGGTCGCCGTCGAACTCGTACCGGCTCGCCGTCGCCGTCGACGCTCCCGACCCCCAGGGGGCCGCGTGGGCGACCCCGACGTAGACGGTGCCGACGGGGTCGCTCTCGGTGCCGCCGCCGGGGCCCGCCACGCCGGTCGTCGCGAGCCCCCAGGTGACGCCGGCCCGATCCCGGACCCCGCGGGCCATCTCGCGGGCGACGGGCGCCGAGACCGCGCCGTGGTCGTCGAGGCTCTCGCGTGAGACCCCCAGAAACCGGCGTTTGGCGCCGTAGGCGTAGGTCGTCAGCCCACACTCGAAGTACGCACTCGAGCCGGGGACGGCCGTCACCGCGGCGCCGACCAGCCCGCCGGTACAGGACTCGGCCACTCCGAGGGTCGCCTCGGCCTCGCGGAGGGCGTCGCCGACCCGTGCTGCCAGATCGAGGTCGATCGCGTCGTCCATGGCTCGACCGAGGGCCGCGAGGATCGTCAATCGTGGGGCTTTCGCTCTAGTCTACGCTCACCCAGCCACTCTCGACGTCACTGTCTCTGAGCTCCCAGCGCTGTTCGAGCCCCTCCTCGCCGATCCGAAGCTCCACGACGGCGTCGAACAGCGCCTCGAGCGGACCGACGGTGCCGTGGGCGTGCTCTCCCGGCAGGTGGTAGTGGCCGACGCCGCCGACGGCACCCACGCGGGCGCCGACCAGGTGGAGGAGCCGGAAGACGTTCTCGAGCGGGTGACTCTCGAGCAACGGCCCGAGCGAGTCCACACAGAGGCGGAACTCGCCGGGGTCGAAGCCGCCGGCCGCCGCCTCGAGGTCGTCGACGGCGCCGACGACGTCGGTCCCGAGCGAGCCGAGTGACTCTCTCCCGTCGCCGTACTCCACGACGTCGAACTCCCCCGGGGGGTCGAACGGTCGGATCGTCGGATCGCCGGTCCGGACCACGAGCGTGCGTCCACGGTCGCCCAGCAGGCGCGGGCAGACCGACGCGTGGGCCGCCGGCTCCCGGCCGACGAGCAAGATGTCGCCGCCGTCGGCTCTCAGCTCCGCGAGCATCTCCGCGAACGCGTGCCCGTCGGAATCGTCGCCCATTTTTCCGGACATCGAAACGAGGTGAAATAACTATTGTGGTGGCGGCCGACGACGGCGGGCTCGAACCCTTAACTCGGGTCGGTCCGTAGCGGGGATCGATGGAGTCGACTGCCCTCCGGGCGTACGTCCGACGGTGCCGGGCGGTGACGGACGCCAGCCCACCGGAGACCGTCGCGGAGACGTGCCGGTGGCTCGTCGAGCCGCTGCTCGCGAGCCTCGGCTGGAGTCCCGAGCCGGCCGACCCCGCGGCGGACGTCGAGTACGTCTGCTCGGTCGAGGGCGTGCCGGCGCTGCTGGTCGCCGTCGAGGCCTACCCGGACCCCCTCGACGCGAAGCGGAGCGACCGGCTCCGGGCGGCGATGGTCCGGTCGGCCGTCGATCGGGCGATCTACACGAACGGCGCCGACCTGGCGCTCTTTCCCGGGCCAGGCGGCGAGCCGACCGCGCTCACGGTCGACGGGCTGGCCGACCACGTCGACGCCCTCGAGCCGTTCGAGAAGGGGCGAGCGCGCCGCCGGCTCGAGGCGAACCCCGACCTCCGGGTGGCCAGGCTGCTCGCCGACGACCGCGAGGAGCTCGCGACCGAGGTCGCCGCCGCGCTCGTCGACCGAGCCGGCGAGGGTCACAGCCGGGAGCTCCGGCTCGCGGCCGACCGGTTTCTCGACCGGCTGGTCGCCGCTCTCGCCGGCTCGCCGGACGACGGGGGTACCCCCGGGGGGGAGCTCCCCGAAGACTCCGGGGATCCCTCCGACGGTTCGGGTGAGCCCTCCGGCGACTCCGGGGGGTCCTCCGACGGTTTGAGAGAGTGCTCCGGCAACTCCGGGGAGCCCTCCGGCGATTCGGGTGAGCCGACCCCCGCCGACTCCCCGGAGCCGGACCGGCCGGCCGACGATCCCGACGGGGAGCGTCCACGGGAGCCGACCGGCCGATCGGACGGCGAGTACGTCGTCCGGTTTTTCGCCGACCGGGGATCGATCGGCGCCGTCGGCCACTCCGACTCCGGGGAGGCGACGGTCCAGGCCGCGGAGTTCCTCCTCGAGCGCGGGCTGTCGGGGGTGTCCCCGCCGTGGCCGGACGACGGGCCGATCCTCCTGGAGAGTCCGGAAGCCGGGGACGCTCCCCGGGAGCTCTCGAACGGGCTCGT
>PUPA01000208.1 GCA_003552885.1 Natrialbaceae archaeon | reverse complement strand
CCCGACAGCGCGATGTCGCTCATCGGCTAGCCGATGATGAACTCCTCCCAGCGCTGGTTTACCCACTCTTCTTCCTCGAGGTAGAGGTCGTAGTAGGGGACGATCGCCTCCTCGGGTCCCGGGCCGGCGATCTCCGCGTACGTCTCCTCGTCGAGCTCGGAGTGTTCGCGGTCGATCGTCGGCGCGGTGAACAGGCTCTCTGCGAGCGTGTCCTGGACGCTGGGCTCGCTCGCGTAGTCGATGAACTCGCGGGCTTCTTCGTGCATCTCCGACGTGGTGAGGGTGACCCACGAGCCGGAGTCGAGCACGGAGCCCTCCTCGACGAAGTTCGACCGTACGGGCGCGCCGTCTTCCTGCATCACCTTCGTGATGTCGCTGTAGAGCATCCCCGCAGGCACCTCCGCGTCCCGCAGGCGCTGTTGGAACTCGGCTTCGTTCTCGTACCAGAAGTTCACCTGGTCTGTCGCCCCGGCGAGCTCCTCGAACACCTCCTCGACGCCGTCTCTGTCCTCGAGGATCTCCTGGCCGCCAAAGCGCACCTCGGCGGTGATGTCGAGTAAGAAGGAGTTCGAAGCGAGCCCGAGCAGTCCCAGCGAGTCCTCGTACTCTTCCTCCCAGAGGGCATCCCAGCTGTCGATCGGCTCCTCGTAGACGTCGGTGTTCTGGACGAGGTTGATGTACCACGAGAGCGCGCCGACGCTGGCGATCCCACCCTCGCGTTCCTCGATCAGGCCGTCACTTATGTACTGGAGGTTCTCGAAGGCGTCCTCGTCGTCCCAGATGTGCCAGAGGTCGTCGTTCAGCCCACGGAGGACGCCGACGGTCGACATGATGGCGACGTCGACCGGCGCCTCGCCCGCGTCGACGGCGCTCCCGTACTGGGCGAGTGCCTCCTCGGCCGTCGGCTGTTCTTGGGACTCGGCGTCGATACCCCGGTCCTCGGTGAACGGTTCGAAAAGCGACTCGTCCATCACCTCCTGGAAGATCCCGCCGTACACCGCGACCGTGAGCGTTCCGTCCTCCCCCAGCAGGTCGGTACAGCCGGCGAGCGCGCCGATCGCCGCGGCACCGCCGGTCGTCTTGAGGAACCGACGGCGCGTGTGTCCGCTTGCGTTCGAGTTCATGTTTTCTGCTAACGCCCGAGGTTGCTGGTACGATCACATAAAGCTTCCCCGATGACCGCCTCCGTCCCCGACGAGCCCCGACGGTCCGTGTTCGATCGTCCACCGCTCTCCCGACCGAACCACATTTACCGGTCGGCGGGTCAGATCGGGTATGGAGGGGACGATCAAGTGGCGCCGGGACGTCTCGACGAGCCGGAGCGTCCGACTGCTCAGGGCCGCCGGCGTCGGCACCTTCCTGGCGGCGATCGTCCTCATCGTCTTCGCGCGGCTGTTCTCTTTCGCCGGCGAGGTCGGCGGCCAGTCGGTGGTCGTCGCCGCGCTGGTCGTCGCCGCCGGGACCCTCCTCGTCGCCGCCGGACTCTCCAGGGCCGGTGTCCTGCCCGCCGGCGTGGCGGCCGGCCCGGTCGTCGACGCGGGGCTGGCGGCGATCGTCGCCGGCGCGCTCATCTTCGCGCTCGTTCGCGGAGTCGGCGGCGGCGTCGGTAACCTGCTCGCGGCGCTCTCGATCCCGCTCGCGATGTTCGTGCTCGTCGGCTCGTCGTTTCTCCAGTCGACGGGGACGCTCGACCTCGAAGAGGAGGTGATCTACCTCCACGAGCCGGAGGGATCGATCGACCTCGATCTGATCCTCGGAACCTCGGTCAGGCGGATCGGCGGCGTGGCGATCCTCCGGCTCGAGTACGCCCGTCCGGACGGCCGGTACGTCCAGGGGCCACGCCGGCTGGTCGTCCCCCCGGAGGTCGCCACCGCGGTCGAACGGCTCGTCGACTCACGGTGAGTCCGCCTCGGAGTCCGATTCCGGCTCGGGCTCGATCCGTTCGAGTCTGGCTTTCATGATCCTGGTGTTCTCGACGTCCACGACCCGGATCTCGACGTCGTCGTACGTGAGGACCTCACCCTCCTCGACGAGCCGGCCGGCCCGGTTGAAGATGAAGCCGGCGATGGTCTCGAACTCCTCGCCCTCGGGGAGTTCGATCTCGAGGGCCTCGTTCACCTCCTCGATGTTGACCTCCCCCCGGACCAGCAGGGCGTCCCCGTCGAGGTGTTCGATCGGCATCTCCTCGCCGCCCTCCAGGATCTCGCCGACGATCTCCTCGACTAGATCCTCCATCGTCACCAGCCCCTCGGTCGTGCCGAACTCGTCGATGACGATCGCCATGTGCAGGCGGTTCTCCCGCATCTCGGTCAACAGCTCGTCGACGTTTTTCGACTCCGGAACGTGGAGGGTCGGCTGGATGAGGTCGGCCAGTTCGAGATCCGTGGATTCGGCTTCGCCGTAGTTGAGGTCACGGACGAGTTCCCGGATCGTGACGACCCCGAGGACGTTGTCGAGGCTGCCCTCGTAGACGGGGATGCGGGCGTGGCCGCTCTGAATACAGGTCTCGATGGCCTCGTCGATCGACGTCCCCTTCGGCACGGCCGTTATGTCGAGTCTGGGGGTCATCACCTCCTTGACGATAGTGTTATTGAACCGGAAGATCCGCTGGAGCATCTCGCGTTCGTCCGCCTCGAGGACGCCCTCGCGTTCGCCCGACTCGATCATCTCCTGGATCTCGTCGCGGGTGACGTAGGGGGACTCGATCGCGCCGGTCGAGCCGGTGAGCCGGTTGACCTGTCGGGTGAGGTAATCGAAGAGGACGATGAGCGGATAGAGCAGATACTCGGTTACTTTCAGCGGCCGGGAGATGCTGACGGCCCACGACTCCGTGTTCTCGACCGCGTAGGACTTCGGGACGCTCTCGCCGAACAACAGGACGACGGCGGTGATGCCGAACGTCGCGAGCACGACGGCGGCCAGCCCGCCGAAGTAGAGTCCGAGCAGCGCGGTCGCGATCGAGGACATCGCGATGTTGACGATGTTGTTGCCCACGAGGATCGTCACGAGCAGCCGGTGGGGGTCGTCCTTGAGCGCCTTCACCAGCTCCGCGCCCTCGACGCCCTCCTCGATCATCCCGTCGAGGCGGTGTTTCGGGAGGTTGAACATCGCGATCTCCGAGGAGGAGAAAAACCCCGAGAGTCCGATGAGGGCGGCGACGGCCAGTACCCCGGCTGTCGTCACCGTCGACCGGTCGAGTTCGAGTCCGATCCAGGGGACCTCGTAGGCCACCAAGAGGGCCTCGAAGAGCGAAGACACCGACATTGAGTGTCGGAGGATACTCATCGGCCCGCTTAACGTTTTGCGCTTCCGGGACCACCCGTTACCGTTCGGGCGTTCCACGCCGGCAGTGGCTCCGCCGCCGGGGCCGGACCGCTGGTGGTGGCTCCGCCGACACGTTTAGGCCGCCGGTGGCCGAAGCCGTGGTATGACCGACCCGGACGAACCGTCCGTGACCCTCTACCGGCTCCAGGGCTGTCCGTACTGCGAACGCGTCGTCCGGAGACTCGGAGAGTACGGGATCCCCTACCGCTCGCAGTTCGTCGAACCGTTGCACTCGCGGCGAAACGCGGTCAAACGCGTCGCCGGCGTCCGGAGTGTGCCCGTCGTCGTCGACGAGCGCACGGGCGTCACGATGGCCGAGAGCGGGAACATCCTCGAGTACCTCGAGGCGACCTACGGGGGCCGGTGACGGTGGAGTTCGACGTCGTCGACCTCGGGCCGAGCGAGGTCGTCCCGCCGGGCGAGCCGGCACCCCCGTTCACCCGTCCGCTGGTCACCGACGAGGGATGGACGGACCGCTCGCTCGGGGCGCTGGCCGCCGACGGGCCCCTCCTGCTCGTGTTCACGCCGATGGCCGGGAGCTTCCTCGCGACGTACACCTGGTCGGAGATCCGCGACCGCGGGTGGGACGCCTACGGGACGACCGTCGTCGGCGTCTCGGCCTCGACGCCGTACGAACTCGCCGCGTTCCTCCGGGACGGCGACCACCCGTTCGGGATCTTCGCCGACCCCGCAAACGGGGTCGCGGACGCCTACGGCGTCGTCCACGACCTCGACGGCATGGCCGGAATCGCGGAGCCACGGCTCGCCGCCTTCCTGATCGACGACGGGCTCGTCGAGGAGAGCTGGGTCAGCCGGGAGTGGCCGGAGTTTCTCCCCTACGACGCGATCGAGGCCGTCATCGGGGACTGAGGCGGGTGGGTTCGCGGCTCGAGGGCCGAGGCTTACGGGTACACCGCTCGAAATCACGTCTGGCTTCGACGAAAAGGCGGGCGGCTCGACCGGCGACCTCGCCGTCCGGGAACCGCGCTCGCTACGCTCGCTCGGATG
>PUPA01000188.1 GCA_003552885.1 Natrialbaceae archaeon | reverse complement strand
CTGTCAGAAAACGGGCGTGGTAGTTAACGCTTGCTGTCGCGGGTTCACTCCTCGCCGTAGGCCGACAGCGACCGGTCGGTCGTCCCGACGCGGTGTTCGGTCGCCAGGCCGGCGAGGTGGGGGGCCTCGGGGACGATCAGCTTCTCACAGGCCGTCCGGCAGGCGTTGGTGCTCCCGGGGAGGGTGAACACGGGCGTGTCGACGGCGATGCCGGCGGTCGCCCGGGAGGCCATCGCCCGGGTGCCGACTTCCTCCCAGGAGAGCGACCGGAACAGCTCGCCGAAGCCGGGCAGCTCCCGTTCGAAGAGCGACGCGGTCGCCTCCGGGGAGACGTCGTCGGCGGTGACCCCCGTCCCGCCGGTGGTGACGACGACGTCGATATCCCGGCGAGCGACGAGCCCTCTGACTGCGGTGCGGATCGTCGCGTAATCGTCCCGGACCAGCACGCGCTCTCTGATCTCGTGGCCCTCGGCCTCGAAGCAGTCGGCGATCGTGTCCCCGCCGGGGTCGTCCGGCTCCGCCTCCTCGGCCGCCGCCCGGGAGCTCGAGACGGTCACGATGGCGACGTACAGCGGGTTGATCACGTCGTGGCCGTGCTCGTCGGTCGATCGTCTCTCGTCGGTGGGTTCGACCATACCCGCCGTTGGTGGCCCGAGCCCGATATAGCCTGCGGGGTCGGCGTCGGCTCACCCGAACAGCGGATCGAGCAGGTACCGCTGGACCAGCCCCGGCTGTTGGGCTTCGGCGGGCTGGACCATCACCGCGGTGCAGTCGACCGACTCGACGAGGCTGTCGCCGGGTCTGCCGAACACCGCCCCACGGATGCCGCGGCTCTCGGTGCTCGTCACCAGCAGATCGGCCGTGGCGGCAAAGCGCGAGAGACCCGCGACCCGGTCGTCGGTCTCGACGATCCGCGACCGGGCCGGGACGGTCAGGATCCGCATCAGCTCGGCGTGGTAGTCCTCGATCGCCCGGCGTCTGGAGTCCGGGGCGTCCTCCGGGATCGTCTGGAGGAGACTCAGCTCCGCGCCGGTCTCCTCGGCGATCGCGTCGGCGACCAGCAGCTTCACCGGATCGTAGGGGCCGCTGCTCGCGGCGACGGCGATCTCGTCGGCGCCGTCGAACCCGCGGTCCTCGACCAGCAGGACGCCACAGGTGGCGTTGCGGAGCACGCGGTTCGTCACGCCGCCGGTGAGCCGGTCGTGGAGCTCCTCGCCCCGTCGCTCGAGGACGATCATGTCGTACCCCTCGAACTCGGCGAACTCGACGATCGCCTCGGCGGCGTCCTCGGCTTCGATCTCGCGGTACTCGAGTGAGCCACCGGGGCCGGCGAGTGGGACCGTTCGATCCGCGACCGGCGTTCCACCCGAGGTCCGGGCGTCGTCGGAGAGCCAGGACGGTCGCCCCTCCTCGAACTCGAGCCAGTCGGGGAGCTCCCGCGAGCGGACCCGCGGGCCACTTCCGGTGAACGTCCGGTGGGGGACGGTTCGGAACGAGGCGACCATCACCGACCCCGTCCGGAGCCGCGAGAGGTCCGCTGCCATCCGAACCATGTCCATCCGTGCCCGTTCGCTGGTCTCGCCGGTCAACGCGACGAGCACGTCGTAGCGACGATCCTCGGCGAACATCTCCCTCGTGCGTTCGACGGCCGCGTCCGTAGCTGACTCTCGCGCCCCCGCGCGGGCGGCCCCTTCACGGTCGATCCGTGGCCTGGCGTAGGCGAGATACCAGACGACCGAGAGGCCGGCGATCACCATCGCCCCGAGGAACGGGACGCCGCCCATCTCGACGAGGACGACGACGCCGCCGACGATCCCGACCAGCTGGAGCCAGGGGTAAAGCGGCGAGACGAACGCCGGCTGGTACTCCTCTATGGCCCCCTCCCGGAAGCCGATAAGCGCGACGTTGAGCAGGATGAACACGAGGATCTGGAACGCGCTCCCGAACCGGGCCACCTGGCCGACGTCGAAGACGGAGACGATGAGGATCATCGCGCCGCCGGTGAGCGCGATCGCGTTGACCGGGGTGTTGAACCGCCCGCTCACGGTCTCGAACCGCGAGGGGACGAGCCCGTCTCTGGCCATCGCGAGCGGGAACCGCGAGGCCGCGAGCAACCCGGCGTTGGCGGTCGAGGCCAGCGCCAGCAACGCCGCGGCGATCACCGCGTAGACGCCGACCGGACCGAAGAGGAGGTCTGCCGCGTGGGCGATCGGCGCGGTGTCCCCGCCGTCGGCCGAGATGAACTCCGCGCCGAACGACGGCGAGGCCGCGCCGGGGGAGAGATCCGAGACGCCGATCGCGATGTAGACGACCCCCATGTAGAGCACCGTCACGAACGCCAGCGAGCCGATCATCGCCAGCGGGAGGTTCCGGCCGGGATCTTTCACCTCCTCGGCGACCGCGGTGACTTTCGTCACCCCCGCATAGGAGACGAAGACGGCGCCGATCGCGGCGAGCAGCCCGCCCTCGCTCAGGTCGAGCGCGCCGCGGGTCTGGTCGGCCTCGATGCCGGGGATGCCCCCGACGATGAACCCCGCCATCACGAGCAACATGACGCCGACGATGAGAAACTGGAGGCTCCCCGACCCCTTCGCGCTGATCGCGTTCACCAGGGTGAAAAAGATCGCGAGCGCGATGGCGACGAGGACGACGTACTCGGCGAGTGCGGGTGCGACGAGCACGAGGTAGGGGACGCCGCCGACGAGCGCGAGTGAACTCTTAAGCGAGAGCATGAGCCAGGTGCCGATGCCGGCGACGGTTCCGAGAAGCGGTCCCATTCCGCGCTCGACGTAGAGGTACGCGCCGCCGTCCTCGGGCATCGCCGTCGCCATCTCCGCCGCGCTCACCGCCGCCGGAAACACGAGCAGGCCGGCGACCCCGAACGCGAGCACGGCCGCGGGGCCCGCGTCCTCGTAGGCGACCGCGGGCAGGATAAAGATCCCACTGCCGACCATCGCGCCGATCGCCAGAGCGCTCGTCGAGAGCAATCCGAGATCGCGCTTCAGTCCGCTGGCCATCGGCTCACCTCCATCCCCCTCTCGCTCCGAATTCTCACGTGCGTTCGATCCATTACAGTCTGTTCTGGTCGTGGTTGGGTCCTTTCGAACCAGAATGTGACACCTAACGACGCAACCCCCCGGCCCGACCGGTCCGATCCCCGACCGAAACGTTACATAAGAAGGTACTGAATATATGAACGGTTCTGCCGTACCTCTCAGTGGACCATGAGACTGCTAGACAGCGACCAGCGGACCCTGTTCGTGTACGACGACGCGACCGTCGAGGAGCTGCCGATCACCGGCGAGCCGTACATCCCGGACGTCTCCGCCGACGAGCCGTTCACGCCGAAAGGCAGCGACAAGCCGACGCTGTATCCGGGGGACGTGATCGTACTCGTCGACGACGGACGCATCGTCGTCGCGGAGCTCATCGTCAAGAAGCTCGAAGACGGCGTGTTGGTCCAGCCCCTCGGCTCGGTGGTTCCCGAGACGGTCGACGACGGCTACTTCAACTCGCGGTTCCACCGGGTCGACGAGGCACACATCTACGACAACGTCGCGCCCGAACGGCCCGAACTCGACGTCGAGTTCGACGAGAGCAAACTCGGGGAGTACGAGACGACGGGACGCAGCCGATAACCGGGGCCGACCATGCGAGTCCAACAGCTCCGCGTCCGAAACTACAAGTCGATCGACGACTCCGGCTGGGTGGACGTCGACGAGCTCACCTGCCTCGTCGGCCGGAACGAGTCCGGGAAGACCGGCTTCCTGCAGGCCGTCGAGCGGATCAACCCGTCGTTCGGCGGGGACGGCTACGACGTCTACACCGAGTACCCGCGCGAGGAGTGGACCGCCTACCGCGAGCGCCACGAGGACGACCCCGACGTCGTCGCCAGCGCCCGACTCGAGCTCGAGGCCGACGAGCGCGAACGCGTCGAACGGGAGTTCGGCACCGGCGTCCTCGAGAGCCCGACCGTCGTCGCCTCGCGTGACTACGCCGATCGGCTCCGCTGGGAGCTCGACCTCGACGAGTCCGCGTACGTCTCGGGGCTCCTCGAGGAAACCGAGCTCCCGGCCGAACTCGCCGCGGAGTATCGGGGGGCCGACTCGTTCGACGAGCTCCGGGAGCGCCTCGAAGGGGTCGACGATCCTGCCGCCGCGGAGCTCCGCGAGACGGTCGCCGGACTCTCGCCGTCGACGGCCGCCGCGGAGATCGGCGACCGGCTGCTGGCCGACTGGCTCCCGACGTTCCAGTACGTCGGCGAGTACACCGTCCTCGACGGGAGGATCCCGCTCGAGGAGCTACTCGACCGGCGGGACTCCGGAGAGCTTCGATCCGGCGACGGCGTCTTCCTCTCGTTGCTCTCGATCGCGGGTGTCGACCCCGAGCGGCTGCGCGAGGAGGACGAGCGACGGTCGGCCGTCGCCGAACTCGAATCGGCCTCCCGGACGGTGAGCACCGCGGCCATGCGCTACTGGAGTCAAAACGAGAACCTTCGGCTCCGGCTCCGGCTCGAACGCGAGGGCGAGGAGGACGTCCTCGAGGTCCGTGTCGAGGACACCGAACACGACGTCACCGTCGAGTTCGACGGGCGCTCACACGGCTTCCGGTGGTTCGTCTCGACGTTCTGTACGCTGTACGACGCCGCCGGTCGCGAGGACGGCCCCGTCCTCCTGCTCGACGAGCCGGGGGCGAACCTCCACGCGAGGGCCAAACACGACTACCTGCGATTCCTCCGCGAGGAGGTCGCCGCGACGCGGCCGGTGGTCTACACGACCCACTCGCCGCACATGATCGAGCCCGACCGGCTCCACCAGGTGAAGATCGTCCGGGCGGAGCCACCCGAGGGGCCGAACGTGACCGACGACGTCGGGCTGGCGGATCCGGACAGCCGGTTTCTGCTCAAGAACGTCGTCGAGATGGGGATGATCGACGCCTTGCTCGCACGGCCCCAGACGCTGCTGGTCGGCGAGCACGCGGACCACGCCTACCTCCACAACGTCTCGGAGCTGTTCCGGGCGCTCGGAAAGGACGCGCTCGATCCGCGGTGGACGATCGTCCCGGTCGGGAGCGAGCGGAACGTGCCGTGGTTCGTCTCGCTGATCGACACCGTCGAACTGGACGTCGCCGCGTTGCTCTCGGACCGACGCGCCGTCGACGGCTGGATCGACGACGCGACGATCCCGGCCGAGAACGTGAAGACGGTCTCTGAGTTCACCGCCGCGAACGCCGACGGCACCGTCGAGGACCTGTTTTCGACGGAGTGTTATCTAGAGATCGTCAACCGCGCGTACGCGACGGAGATCGCCGCCGCCGACGGCGTCGGCGAGGCGCTCGAGCCCGCCGACCTCGGGGCGCGCGGCGGCGTCGTCGAGCGTCTCTCCGAGGCGTTCGACCGCCACGGGATCGGCGACGGCCGGTTCGATCGCGAGGTGCCCGCACGCTACTTCCAGCGCAACCGCGAGGAGTTCGTCGACGACCTCGACGACCCGACCCGCAACGCGTTCAGTACCGTCTTCCGGACGTACAACCGCACCCTCGGCTCCTTCGAGGGCGTCTCCGAACAGCGCAAGACGCTCTGGGAGATCCTCAACATCGGCTGATCGGCCGGCAACCCCTCGTGGGCGCCGGTCTCCGAACCCGTGACCTTCTCGACCGACGGCGCACCCCTCCACAGCGCGCGGAGATTCCCCCGCAGCGCGCGTAGTTCCCACAGCGAGTACGGCCACCCGCGAGCACAGGCGAGCACAGCCCCCTGCGGGCGGGCGGGCGCGCCACACGCGGACGACGCACCGGTCCAGGTCGTTCACGAACCCACCCGAACGGGATCGTACGGCGGCCCACGAACCCAAACGAATAGGACAGTGGACCCGAACCGTCGACCATGGAGACGCTGGTTCGGTGGTTCGTCTCGCTCGAGCGGTTCTACCGGGTCATCCTCGTCGCGAGCGCCCTCTTCGGACTCGCGATCGCGGTGACCGGGCTGGCCATCGGGAATCCGCTCTTTCTGGTCATCGGCCTGATGTGGATCGGCGGCGGTGGCCTCCTCGTCAGGTTCGCCGACGCACACGACGACGGCTGAGCGACTCAGGGCCGAAGATCGCCGGTCCACGGCAGGACGGCTGGCGACCTGCGGCTGCGATCGTCGGTCAACCGCCGGTCGGCCGCGATCCACACCGTTTTTTCCGGCCAGTGCCTACGGCCGGTATGGTCGATTTCGATCGGGCGTTCTCCGGGTTCTTGCTTTTCGGTCTGGTGATCGCCCTCGCCGGCATCGGGGTCGCCGGCGTCGCGGTCTACTGGACGATCGGCGGGGCGCCGGTCGAGACGGCTCCCGACCCGGCCGAGCGTCTCGGCGCTCCCGTCTGTGAGCCCCACGACGCCGAGCCAGCGTTCGAGCCAGACACGTCCTACGGGGCGGCCCTCGACGCCGACGCCGAAGGAGTCCTGGCGGTCGACGGCGGCGACGACGGGACGGTGACGGTGACCGTCGAGACGACCTCGTTCAACGCGACCACGAGCCCGTTCGCGCCAGCGACCGACGACGGCCCCGCGGCGGGCGTCGACGGCTCGACGGTGACCGTCGAGCCGACGACCGAGCCCTACCGGCTGTGGATCGACGCCGCCGACGAGGACGGGGAGGTCATCAGACACCGCCTGGACGTCTGTCCCGAACCGTAACCGCGCCTTCGAACCGTAGTCCGCCCGGAGCCACGACCGCCGCTCGCGTCCGGCCGTCCGTATCGTAGAGCCGCGATCGTCGTCCGCGTCCGGCCGTAATAGATATTTATCCGGAACCGTAACCACTGCCTACTCCCCTCGGAACTCCAACCGATCGAAACGTCTCGACTCCCCTCGGAACTCCAACCCGTCGAAACGTCCCGACCCCGACCCCTGTCATGCGGAAACGTCCGACTACCCTTACATAGTTATGCCCCAGCTTCATTTAAGTACGATATATACATCCAGGTGTACCATGGCATCAACAGAAGCCACGGCTGTACTGGCTCAGGTGTTACAGGCACCGGAGACACAAACCGAGATATTCGAGCACGTGTTCGACGATCCCCTGCTCGCGTGGTCGTTCGTCGCGAACATCGCGCTGGCCGGGTTCACCATCATGGCCATCGTCTGGCTCGGCCGGAACCTCACCGACCCCCGCTCGAAGCTCATCGCGGTCTCGGTGATGCTCATCTCGGTCGTCTCGATCTCGAGTTACACCGGGCTCACCTCGGGGCTGACGATAAGCTTCCTCGAGATGCCGGCGGGTCACGCCGTCGAGGGCGAGGAAGTGCTCACCATGTGGGGTCGGTACCTCACCTGGACGTTCTCCACGCCCTTCATCCTGATCGCCCTCGGGCTCATCGCGGGCTCGAACATGACCAAGATCCTGACCTCCGTGGCGTTTACGATCGCGATGTGTGTCACCGGCCTCGCGGCCGCGCTCACCACCTCGACGCACCTCATGCGCTGGTGGTGGTTCGTCCTTAGCTCGGCGTTCTTCCTCGTCATCGTCTACATCATCCTCGTCGAGTGGGACGCCGACGCG
The DNA here is from genome assembly GCA_003552885.1 of Natrialbaceae archaeon. Classification (GTDB taxonomy): domain Archaea; phylum Halobacteriota; class Halobacteria; order Halobacteriales; family Natrialbaceae; genus Tc-Br11-E2g8. The sequence continues at coordinate 10,331 of PUPA01000188.1, read as the reverse complement.
AAACAGACCGGCACGTCGGATCTGTTCAACACCCTGAAGCTGCTGACCGTCGTCGGCTGGTTCGGCTACCCGATCCTGTGGTTCCTCGGCGTCGAGGGGATCGCGGTGCTCGACGTCGCCTTCACCTCCTGGGGCTACAGCATCCTCGACATCATCACGAAGTACATCGTGACGATCCTGGTCATGCTGTACGTCGCCAAGGAGCCGGAGACGATCACCGCCGGCGAGGAGTACGGCAGCAGCCTCCCCGGGTTCGTCCCCGCGGACGACTGAGGACCGATCGAGCGATTTTTTTCGAGCGCCGCCGGCCGCGAGCGATGAAAACGTTTTGAGGGGGGAGACCCCACGCGGTAGCATGGAGCTTTCCCCCGAGGAGTACGGCGACTACTGGGGCGCGTCCGTGCGGGTCGCGGTCGGCGTCCTCGTCGTCCTCTTCGGCAGCCGGTTCGTCGAGCCGCTTCTCTCTCACCCGGAGTTCGGGGCGACGGCGATGGGTGCGTTCCTCCTTGCGGGGCTCGTCCTGCTCGGCTCGTTCGTCGCCGTCCTCGGGCTCGCCCGGGCGACCCGGACGGCCGTCGACGTGGAGTTGCGCCGGTGACCGGCCCAGCCCGGAGATCCGAAAGGCGTAGTAGTCCGCCGGCGAAGGGCGATCCATGGACGACTGTGAGGCCGCGGCGGTGGTCGGCTGCGAGCGGTGTCCGGCGCTGGTCGACTCCCGGAGCCGGATCGTCAACGGGACCGGGCCGGCCGACGCCGACCTGCTGTTCGTCGGCGAGGGCCCCGGCGCGACCGAGGACGACCGTGGCGAGCCGTTCGTCGGCCGGAGCGGCTCCGTGCTCGACGACGCCTTGCGCGACGCCGGCCTCGCCCGCGCCGACGTCCGGATCACCAACTGCGTGCGTTGTCGCCCTCCGGAGAACCGGGATCCGACGGCCGAGGAGCTGGGAAACTGCCGCGATCACCTCCGACGGGAGATCGAACTGGTCGACCCGTCGGTCGTCGCGACCCTCGGGAAGGTGCCGGCCGAACACCTCCTCGGGCGTTCCGTCGGGGTGACCGGCGAGGCGGGCTCGGTCGAGGAGCTCCGGATCGGCGGGCGCGCCCGCCGGCTGGTGATCTGTCTGCACCCCGCGGCGACCCTCTACGACCGGAGCCAGGCGGAACCGTTCGCGTCGGCCGTAGAGACCGCCGCGGAGCTCGCCGGCGTCGATGGTGCGGGTGGGGGACAGAGCCGGCTGGACGGCTTCTAGCCCCCGAACTCGGTACAGACCGGGATCCCGACCGTGTTGAACTCGGTCATCGCGGCGAGCTCGCCGGGAACGGCGTGGATGTCGATCGTGTCCTCGACGAGGATCGTCGGATCGAGCTTGCCGGATTCGATCATGTCGAGCATCTCCGGATACCGCGAGGGCTGGAGTCCGAGCGAGCCGACGAACTCGATCTCCTTGGCCACGAACTCGTCGGTCGGCAGCGGGATCTCGCCTCGCTCCTCGCTCGTCGTGAGGCCGATCTGGACGTGTCTGCCCCCCTTCCCGAGGGAGTCGACGGCGTTCCGGCAGGTGGCCTCGATGCCGAGGGCGTCGACCGAAACGTCGGCGCCGCCGTCGGTGATGTCCCGGACCTCCTTTGCGGGGTCGTCGACCTCGCTCGCGTCGACGGTCGCGACGGCTCCGAGCTTCTCGGCCCGGTCGAGTTTTTCCTCCATGAGGTCGACGCCGATCACGTTCGCCCCCAGCGCGTCGGCGATGTGGATCGCCGAGAGGCCGATGCCGCCACAGCCGTGGACGACGACGCTCTCGCCGCGGCCGACGTCACCCTGGTGGGCCATCCCGTGGTAGGAGGTCATAAAGCGACAGCCACAGCCGGCGGCGGTTTCGGCGTCGATCGAGTCCGGCAGTGGGACGGCGTTGACGTCGGCGTTCGGGACGTGGACCTCCTCGGCGAACGCGCCCGGAGCCTCGTTCATAAAGCCCAGCCCGACGTGGTTCTCACAGATGTTCTCCCGGCCGTTCCGACAGAGCGAGCACTTCCCGCAGGCGAAGTTGAAGGGGATCGCGATCTCCTGGCCCTCCGAGACGTTCTCGACGTTCTCGCCGACCTCGAGGACGGTCCCCGTCGGTTCGTGACCTAGGATGTGGGGCGGATCGGGCCGGTAGCCGAACCAGTCCCAGTCGCCCTGCCAACAGTGCCAATCGCTCCGACAGACGCCACAGCCTTCGACCTTCGCGACCAGACCGTCCGGCTCGGGCTCCGGGCGGTCGACCTGGTGTACTTCGAGCGGTTCCTGGAACTCCTCCAGCACGACGGCGTTCATCGACATGCCAACTGGTCACACGCGCTGCCGCGACTAAAACCGAACTGTTAATCGTGCAAGTTAGGGTAATAATAATACGGTACGCTCGAGGGCCGATCACGGTCGTTAAGCCTCCGGCGGTCCAACCCGGATCCATGTCACTGGAGACCATGCGGCCGAACCCGACGTGGGACGCCGCCTCCCACGAGGAGGCCGTCGACGTCCTCGCCGCGGGCCGCGAGGAGCTGACCTACCACGTGTGGGGCGGAGACTGGTGTAAGGACTGCCGGGCGCTGTTGCCCGACTTCGGCGCCGCGCTCGAGGCCGCCGGCGTCCCCGACGAACGGATCGTCGAACACGCCGTCGACACGGACAAACGGGGCCCCGGCGTCGAGGAGTACGGGATCGAGTACATCCCGACGATCGTCGTCGAACGCGACGGCGAGGAGGTCGCCCGTTTCGTCGAGAGCGAGCCCCTGCCCCCGGCGATCCACCTCGCCGAGGCCGTCGCGGACGTCGTCGGGGCCGACTGAGCTCAATCGTTTCGCTCCGGTCGGCCGGTCGACTCCTCTTCGGTCTCGGCGGAGGTCCCGACCAGCGAGCGGATCCAGCTCCGTGGCCCGCCGATCCGGCGGACGAGATACGACGGGAAGAAAAGCGCGACCGTCCCGAGCGCCAGGAAGCCGACGCCGACCGCCGGGTTGCCAGCCCGGAGGAGCTCGATCCCGACGATGTACATCGGCCCCGCCATCGACAGTCCGACGGCGACCTGGAGCATCCAGAGGATTCCGGGACCGTTCATCGACGCCGGTAAGCTCCCGACTGATTTGAGCCTTGCCGAAGCGACCTCCGGCCACACTCACACTCAGTTCGGCGTGTTCTGTGCGCGCGGCCCCCGGACGGCGGTCGCTGCCGTTCGGATCGGTCCCACAGCACGTTAGCTCTAGGTTAATCGTCTCCCCGAAACTCAACGGGATTCGATTGCGGTGGGTCCCATGGTCAGGTCAACTCTTAAGTGATGACCCTCAATAGAGTGCAGCGTTCATGACGGTACACAACACTAGCCACCCCTCGAGACGGCAGGTGCTTGCCGGAGTCGGGGGAGCGACGGTGGTCTCCACCGCTGGCTGTCTTGGCGACGATGACGAGGAAGGAACGGACGACGAGGAGGGCGAGCCGGCCGACGTCGACGGCGACTACGTGATCGGGATGGTCGACTCACTCACCGGGTCGCTCTCACCGTACGGTGAGTGGAACTCAAACGGCGTCGAGCTCGCACTCGAGGACGTAAACGACGTAGGGGTTCGCGACGGTGGCGAGCTGGCGGTCATCCTCGAGGACGACGAGAGCGAGGCACAGCCAGGGGTCAACGCGGCCCAACGGCTCGTCAACCAGGAAGAAGTGCCACTTTTCATCGGATCGGTCGGTAGCGGCGTCAGCATCGCGATGCACGAGAGCGTCGCGCTCGAAGAGGGCGTCGTTCAGATCAGCCAGAACAGCACGGGGGCGACGCTGACGGATTACCCCGACCTGCTCAGGATGAGCCCGAGCGGCGCCGCGAAGGGTGAGGCACTGGCAGAGCTCATCTACGAAGACGGCCACGACACCGTGGCGGTGACGTGGGTGAACAACGACTACGGCCAAGCGCTGTCAGAGATCTTCGAACAGGAGTACCAGGGCGAGGTCGCGTACATCGATCCACACGACCAGGAGGACGCATCCTACCGGGCCCAGCTGACGGAGATGGCGAATACGGAGGCGACCGCCTGGCTGTTCGTCACCTACGCAGAGGAGTTCACCGTGATGGTCAACGAGGCCTACGACCAGGGCTACAACGAAGACGTCGAGTACTACGGCGCGGAGAGTACGATCGCGGACGAGATCCTCGAGAACACAGAGCCCGGCAGTCAGGAAACCCTGACGGGCGTCACCGAACACGCCCCCGAAGGCCAGGAAAACTACGAGGAGTTCGCCGACCGCTACGAGAGCGAGTTCGGCGCCGAGCCACCGGTCTGGGCCGCCTACGCCTACGACTCGATAACCGTCTCCGCGCTGGCTATCGAGGCGGCCGAGTCGTTCACTTCGGAGGCGATCGCCGACGTCATCCGGGACGTGACGCGTCCGGAGGGTGAGGAGGTCTACACCTTCGCGGATGGGAAAGAGCTGCTCGAAGACGGCAGCCCGGACGACGTCAACTACGTGGGTGTCAGCGGTCCGCTCGACCTGGACGAAAACGGCGATCCACCCGGGTTTTACCGCATCTACGAGGTCGACGACCACGAGTACGTCTGGGGAGATTTCGTCGAGGCATAACTAGAGCGATGCGCTCTCGAATTCACCGAACGCCGAGCAGTTGCGGAAGAGTTTAGGGTCGAAATGCTCTCGATGCTCCAGTACGTCGCTAACGGGATCGTGTTCAGTAGCATCATCATCCTCGGGGCGATCGGGCTCTCACTGGTCTACGCGATCGGCAACTTCGCGAACTTCGCCCACGGCGACCTGATGACGGTGGGCGCGTTCGGCGCGATCATCGGGGGGAGCTTCCTCACGGGGTACGTTCCTGGCACCGAGGTGTCGATAGTCGGCATCCCGCTGTCGTTTTATCTCGCCGTTCTGGTCGGTATGGTCGTCGCCACCGTCGTGGCGCTCGCGACCGAGCGACTGGTCTACCGGCCCATGGATGCCACGCCGATCCAGCTGCTGATCGCGAGCATCGGCGTCGCCCTCGCCTACCGCGGCGCGATACAGCTTCGCTACGGGGCCGAGAGTCGAACGTTCGACGTGGGTCGTGGTGGCCCGATTCCGATAATTCGAGAGACGATCGGGGTGAGCGTCACCCAGCGACACCTTGTGATCGTCTCCCTGACCGTCGTCCTCGTCGTGAGTTTACACGTGTTGTTACAGTACACGACGCTCGGCCGAAAGATGCGTGCAACGGCGGACAATCCGACGCTGGCTCGGGTCAGCGGCATCCGAACCTCCGAGGTGATCACGGCCATGTGGATCATCGGCGCCGCGCTGGCGGCCGCAGGTGGGGCGTTCCTCGGACTCGACACGCTCGTCTACCCGGACATGGGGTTCGACGTCCTCCTCGTCCTGTTCGCCGCGGTTATCCTCGGCGGCATCGGCTCCGTGTACGGAGCCGTCGCTGGCGGATTGGCGATCGGGATGGCCCACGAGCTGACGCCGCTGATCCCGCGTGTCGGAGCGGAGTACGGTCCGGCCGTCGCGTTCATCATCATGGTCGCTATCTTGCTGGTTCGCCCGAGTGGAATCATGGGTGATCGGCAATGATCGACCTCACCCGGACCGAACGAACGGTCCTGGGCGTTCTGATAGGAGCCTGCATCCTCCTCGCCGGCCTCGTCGGCACCGGGGTGCTCTCGGCGAGTTACCTGTTCTACCTGCTGGCCCTCGGGGGGATGTACGTCCTGCTCACGGTCGGTCTCAACGTACAGTGGGGGTACGTCGGGCTCATCAACTTCAGCGTCGCGGCGTTCTTCGGGATCGGTGCCTACAGCGTGGCGCTGGTGACCTCGCCGCGATCGCCACTCGAACTCGAACTGCATCCGATCTTCGGTCTGCTGGCGGCGATCGTCGTCACGGTCGTGATCGCCCTCCTGATCGCGATCCCGACGCTACGGCTTCGAGAGGACTACCTCGCGATCGCGACGCTCGGGCTCGCAGAGGTGGTCCGGCTGATCGTCCTCAACGAACAGTGGTTGACCCGTGGCAGTGCGGGCGTCCCGGGGATTCCACGTGTAACCGAGTGGATGCCCCTCGCCTGGGTCCCGTTCGACTCGGCGAACTTCCGAAACTTCCTGCTCGTCGTCGGCCTCGTGGCTCTCGTCTTCCTGATCGTCCGACGAATCCATCGCTCGCCGTGGGGCCGAGTGCTCAGAACGATCCGGGCCGACGAGGACCTCGCGAAGGCCCTCGGAAAGAACACCTACCGGCGGAAGATGGAGGCCTTCGTCATCGGAAGCGTGATAATGGCGTTGGCGGGCGTCTTCTACGCGCATCTGAACCTGTTTCTGGGCCCGGGAGACCTCGACCCGATCAACACGTTCTACGTCTGGATCGCCGTCATCGTCGGCGGCTCCGGAAGCGATCGGGGAGCGATCATCGGTGGGGTCGTCATCGTGGCGATCCTCGAGGGGACTCGCGGGCTGGTCGCCGTGGTACCTGCCGACGTGAGCGTCGGCCCCCTCCGTCTGTTGCTCGTCGGCGCGCTGATCGTCCTCGTCGTGCGGTTCCGGAGCCAGGGGATCTTGCCCCCCCAGCGCGAACTCATCTGGCCCGGAACCGACCGACGCGCGAGCGCCAGTACCGACGGAGGTGAGGACCGTGAGTGAGGCGGTCGACCACGAAGTCGAGGCCGAGGAGTCACCAGACGTCGACGATCCGATCCTCGAGGTCGACGGATTGAAAAAGTCCTTCGGCGGCCTCGTCGCGACGGACGACGTCTCCATCGCCGTCGAACGCGGCTCGATCACCGGACTGATCGGCCCGAACGGCGCGGGGAAGTCGACGCTGTTCAACTTGATCTCGGGGTTCTACGAACCCGACGCGGGGCAGGTTCTCGTCGGCGACAGCGACGTCACGGGTCTGCCACCACACGAGATCGTACAACGGGGGCTCGTACGGACGTTCCAAACCCCGAAGAAACTCGAGGGAATGTCCGTCCGTGAGGCGATGCTCGTGGGCCCCCAAGCACAGCCGGGGGAGTCGTTAGTCCCGATCTGGCTCTCGCCGAGCTCGGTGGCCGACGCCGAGCGGGCCAACCTCGATCGCGCCGAGGAGTTGCTCCAGCTGTTCGAGATCGACCACCTCGCGACCGAACGGGCGACGGAGGTCTCGGGCGGACAGCTGAAACTAATCGAGCTCGCACGGGCGATTATCGCCGAGCCGGACATCCTGCTGCTCGACGAACCCGTCGCGGGAGTCAATCCGACGCTCGCGAGGAAGCTCGCTGGGTTCATCGAGGAGCTCAACGAGAGCTACGGGCTGACGTTCTTCATCGTCGAACACGACATAAACTTCATCATGAGGCTCTCAGACCGGATCGTCGTCCTGGATCGTGGACGGGTCCTGACGACGGGATCACCCCAGGCCGTCAAGAGCGACAGTCGCGTGATCGACGCCTACCTCGGAGGGGGTGGACCGTGACCGCGGGAACCGACGTCGGCGAGCGCGCCGACGCGAGTGGAGATCACGCGCTCGTCGTCGAGGGCGTCGACAGCGGCTACGGTGACGTCCAGATCCTCCACGACCTCTCGATGCACCTCGAGGCGGGCGAGATCGTCTGCCTGATCGGCCCGAACGGTGCGGGGAAGTCGACCGTGTTGAAGACCGTCTTCGGCCTGTTGACGCCCTGGTCCGGCAGCGTCCGTCTCGACGGTGCGGAGATCGCCGGTACGCCGCCCGAAGACCTCGTTCGACGGGGCGTCGGCTACGTTCCACAGATCGAGAACGTCTTCTCCTCGCTCACCGTCGACGAGAACCTCCGGATGGGCGGCGTCGCCCGCGAGTCGGGACTCGAAGCACGGATCGAGGAGCTGTACGGCCAGTTTTCGATCCTCGAAGAGAAACGGGGAGCGAAAGCGCGGACGCTCTCGGGCGGGCAACGACAGGTGCTGGCGTTCGCCCGCGCGATGGTGATGGAACCAGACGTGTTGCTCATCGACGAGCCTTCGGCGGGGCTCGCACCGAGTATCGTCGAGGAGGTGTTCGAGAACGTGGAGGCCGTGAACGAGCTGGGGACCTCGATCGTGATGGTCGAACAGAACGCCCGCGAGGGGTTAGCGATCTCCGATCGGGGGTACGTCCTCGATCAGGGAACGGTTCGATTCGAGGGGTCGGCCGAGGAGTTGCTCGACGACTCCGAGGTTGCCGACCTCTACCTCGGCGGCTGATCGGACCACCCGAGGTCGAAAGCCGATCGATCAGATCGGCTCGGGGGAACCGTCTGCTCGGGTGGGGTGTGGCCTTACAGAGCGGACGACCGGGATACGTGACCGATGGCCGAGCGTGACGACGTCGTCCGGGCTTCGCTTCAACGCGGGTGGCGGAGATCCACGACCGTTGTCGGTGGCGACGCTGAAAGGCGAGACACGTGTCGTCGGAACGCGAGGGACAGTGACTACCGAGCCCACAGGGCGCGTTAGGACGGCCCACCTTTCGACGAGTAGGTTCAGCGGCCTCCCGGAGTCAGCCGGCGTGTGGATGGCCCGGAGACCGAACGATCTTTTCACGGTAGATGACTACTCCTGGTATGAGACGTAGGCGGCAGCTCCTCACACTCGCTCCACTCGCGGTCGTCTCCACCGCGGGGTGTGTCTCTCCGTCGGCTCCCGAGGACAGCGTAGTCGCCATCGACTCGCTCAGTATCCAGAACGAAGACGACAGTCCCCACGAGCTATCGATCGAGATAACGGAGGCAGACGAGGTAGTGTTTCAGGACACGCTCACCCTCGGTTCGAAATCCGGTGACACGGTCGAAAACCCGGTCGATGGAACGGGAGATTACACGGTAACTGGAACTGCAGCCGGCGACGCCGTTCGGGAACGGGCAGCCGTCTACGCAGAAGTCGACGAGGAGTGTACGATTCCCGTCTTCCGAATATCAACCGGGGAGGAGCTGTTCCTCGAGATACGAACGTATACGTCCTGTTAGTCCGGATCCGTTTTCGATCTCTTACGGGCTCGGAGCGCTGGCCTCGAATCCGACGAGCCTTTCTGACTCACCCACCTCACGACGAGTATGAACGTGGAGTCGGCAACTCGTGGTCGGTACGCGAGAGCACACACGGTGAGAGAGCCATGACACGCCGGGACGACTACTACAACCGCGCGAAACAGCAGGGCTATCGCTCGCGCGCAGCGTACAAACTCGAACAGCTCGACGAGCTCGAGGACGTCCTCTCTGCGGGCGACACCGTCGTCGACCTCGGGGCCGCACCCGGTGGCTGGTTGCAGGTCGCCGCCGAGGCCGTCGGTCCCGAGGGCCGGGTGATCGGCGTCGACCTCCAGCGGATCGACGAGCTCGAGGACGTAACCGACCGCGTCGAGACGATCCGTGGGGACATGACCGACGGGCGTACCCGCGAGCGGATCCGCGAGCTCGCCGGCGGGGAGGTCGACGCCGTCGTCTCGGACATGGCGCCGGACATGTCCGGGGAGTACTCGCTCGATCAGGCCCGATCGCTCCACCTCGCCAGGCAGGCGTTCGAGACCGCCCGGGAGCTGCTCGGACCCGGCGGGGACCTCGTCGTGAAGGTGTTCCAGGGGCCCGACGTCGAGGAGTTCCGCGCGGAGCTCGAGGACGGATTCGATTACGTCCGGGCGACGTCCCCCGACGCGAGCCGCGAGAGCTCCTCGGAGCTCTACCTGATCGGTAAGGGCCGACTCACCGCACCCGTGAGTCCGGGCGACCGCCTCGAAGTCGAGATCGTCGACCGCGGCCGGGAGGGCGACGGCCTCGCGAGCGTCGAGGGGTTCCGGCTGTTCGTCCCCGGGACCGAGGTCGGGGAAGTGCTCGAGGTCCGCGTCGAGGACGTCAAACCACGCTTCGGGTTCGCCGAGCGTGTGGAGTAGCCCCGACCGGTCCTCGAGCCGCCACGCGGTTCACTTCCACGCCTCGACCTATCATCCGGTTCATCTCCACACCTCGACCCACCATCCGGTTCACCTCCGCGCCTCGAGGTCCCACTGGAGGTCGCGGGCGTGGTACTCCGGTGCCTCGATGAGCCGCTCGGCCGCCTCCGGCCGAACCGAGAGCCGTCGGCGTTCGCCGTCGACGAACAGCCCGTCCGGGCCGACGGCGAGTTCGACGTCGTATCGCTCCACGTACTCGCCGTCGAGCTCCGGGACGATCGCCTCGAGGACGCCCGCGACGAACTCGGCGGTCATCGCCGGCCCGGGCGCGTCCGTCGTCCCGAGGTCGACGTGCACGATCGGCCGGTACACCGGCTCGCCGCGACACACTCCGAGGCGCGAACCCACCTCGAACGGCCGCCACGGGTCCGCCGGCTGGCCG
>PUPA01000156.1 GCA_003552885.1 Natrialbaceae archaeon | reverse complement strand
GGACGGGGCGCCGATCGCGTTCGAGGACCACCCGGTCACGCACGTCCTGGCGACCGGCGAGCCCGTCTTCGGCTTCGAACACTGGATCGAGCTCCCCGACGGCACCGAGCGGTGGCTGTCGACCAACTCGGCACCGGTGATCGACGACGGGAGAATCGAGTGTGTCGTCGTCGGCTTCGAGGACGCGACGGAGCTGAAACGCCGCGAGCGGAAGCTGACGAGCGACCGGCTCAGGCTTCTCGAGATTCGGGCTGACCGGACCGCAATCCCGCAGACGTTCCGGGTGGCGGTCGACGACGAGTTGCGGATCGACGTCGACTCGATCGTCTCGCTGCCCGACGGAACCACCGTCCAGTACATGTCGACCGAGGACCTGTCGGCCACCGAGTTCGTCCCCGGAGTCCAGGAGGTCCCCCACTACGTCGACGTCCGACTGCTCAGCAGCGCCGACGGGCGCTGTCGGGTCGAGGCTCACGCCGACACCGGCACCGTCTCCGGGGTGTTCCAGGCGCTCGGCGGCCGGCCCCGCGCCGTCGTCGTGGGGGCGGAGGGGGTCCGGTTCTACGGGGAGCTACCCGGGGACGTCGACCCGCGCGAGGCGGTCGAGGGGATCCGGGCGTTTCACTCCGACGCGGAGCTTCGCTCCCAGGAGCTGGTTTACTCGCCATACCTCCTCTACGACGTCGTCGAGGGGACGCTCACCGACCGCCAGTTCGCCGCGCTCGAAGCCGCCTACTACGGGGGCTACTTCGAGACGCCGCGTAAGAGCACCGGCACCGAGCTGGCGGCGCGGTTCGGGGTGACCCGCCAGACGTTCAACCAGCACCTCCGGAAGGCCCAGCTGGCGGTGTTCCGTGCGCTGTTCGAACGCTCCGGGGAGGAGGCACGCTGACCAGTCAGCCCCGGCGTTTAGGACCCTGCGGGAGGTAGACTCGCGACATGAGTAAAAACACGAGTGGGTCCGGCGGCACCGTCGCCCCAGATGGGACGGACGGTACGGGTGAGTTCTCGGACGCTGGGACGACCGTCCAACGGGAACGGTTCGATCCCGACGACGGCTCCGACGTCGCCATCGTCACCATCGTCGAGGCGATCGGGGGGGCCACCGGCCGTCCCCCGACTGAGATCACGCCGCTTCACGCCTCCGTCGACTCGAGCGCCCTCGGTGCGCTCGCGACCTCCCGGGACGGGGTGTACGTCACGTTCGTCCACGAAGGCTGTCACGTCACGGCCTCGAGTGACGGACAGGTCGCCGTCGTTCGGCCCGAGAGCTGACCCGTCTGGCGTTCTGCGGTTCGGACGGACCGATCGCGGATCGGCGGGCGTCTCCGGCGCGTCGCGTCCGACACGTCGGGTCCGAGGGTCAGAGCGAACGGTCCCCTCGGTCCAGTCGTAGCTCCTCGTGCGCCTCGGGATCCTCGCCGGGAGCCAGCGCCAGCGTTCCGATCTCGGCGACGTTCTTCACCGTCCGTGGCCCCTCGAGACCCGCGACGACGAACCGCGGATAGCCGTCGTCGACCGACAGCCGCTGCCCACCCTGGTGGGTCGCTAGCACCCCTTCGAGGGCGTCGATGGCGCCGATACAGACCCGAAAGCCGTCCGTGGCCGTGACCGTCAGGTGGGTCGTCTCCACGGGCACCTCGACGCGCTCTATGAGCCGGTCGATCGGGGGCCCCCTCCAGCTGTCGCGGTACCGATCGCCGGAGCTACAGACGATTTCGGCGCTGATCTCCCGGGCCGGGAGCCCCTCGAGCGTGGCGTGGTCGACCGCCCTCGCCGTCTCCCCGACGAGCCGAACGGATCCGGAACGCGTCGATCGCTCCATACGCGACCGGAGGGAGCCGAGCGAGGAAAACGTTCGCCCCTGGCGTGTCCCGACCCCGTCGGGCCGTCTCAGATCGTCCGGTAGGGTCCCAGTCGGGTCCCGTCGAGCAGGTAGGCCTCGACGTCGACGGCCCCGTCAGGCAGGAAGGGGGCGAGGAACGATCCTCCGACGTTCAGCCACGTCCCGCCGGTGAGCTCGTTGAACGCCGGGAAGACGACGAGACGGGGCGGCCGTTCGTCGAACCCAGCCGGGAGGTCGTGGCCACGCGCCCGAAACGGCGCGGGGTCGAGGCGCCCCCGAAGCCAGACGGGTTCGGTTCGGCTGCCGCCGACCTCGTCGGTCAGCCGGACGGACGGGTGATCGTGGCCGTGACAGACGACCGGGGCCCCGAGGACCGACGCGGACGGCCAGGTGTGGCCGTGACAGACGCCGAGGTCGCCGACCCGCGTCCCGCGGCCGGGAACGATTCGGAGCTCGCGGGTGCCGGCCGCCTCGGGCAGCCAGTCGCCGATCGCGCCGTCGTGGTTGCCCTTCACCACCGTCACCCCGAGCCCCCGGGGCAGGGACTCGAAGAGCACCTCGAGTTCGCCCCGCTCGGCGCCGCCCGGGCCGCCGATCGAGTGCATGAGATCGCCGAGGACGACCAGCCGGTCGGCAGCCGTCCGCTCGAGAAGGCCGAGCAGCCGGTCGCGGCGCTGCCGGGCACGCGAGGGGACCCCGACGCCGCGCTCGGCCGACAGGGCGGCCTCGTAGCCGGCGTGGTAGTCGGCGATCAACAGCGCCCGACCGTCGTCGACCGGGGTGACCGCGGCCGGCTCCCCGGGGACGGGCTCGACGGTCGCCGGTGGCTCAGCCGGACTCATCCGGGGGCCATCAGATCGGTTTGAGCCGCCCGTCGTCGGGTTCGTAACACCGTCCACCCATCAGGGCGTCCTGGATCGCGTCGTCGACGGACCCCTCCTCGACGCCGAGTTCGTCGACGACCCGCTCGGTGAGCCGATCGCGGGCTGCCCCGTCGCCGTCGTCGAGTTCACCCATCGTTTCGACGACGTACTCGAGCAGGTCGACGTCCTCGGCCCCCTCCGCCGTCGCTCCCGCATCGGCGACCTCCTCCGCCGTCGCCCTCTCACCCGTGGCCCCGTCAGCCGTCGCCCTCTCACCCGTGGCCCCGTCAGCCGTCGCCCTCTCACCCGTGGCCTCGTCGTCCGCCGTCCCCTCGCTGGAAACCGCGTCTACCGGTCCGGGTTCGCCGTCGGAAGGCGGATCGGCCGCGTCCGAATCGACGTCCGCTACGGCTCCGTCCCCCGTGGCGAGATCACCCGCCGTCGGCTCGATCTCCTCGGGATCCGGCACGTCGATGTCGGCCTCACCCGGCTCGTCGACCTCCGTTCCGGTGGTGAACTCCGCACCGAACTCCGCTTCGAGCTCCGCGCGTTCGTCCTCGTCCATCTCGTACATCCCGCCGGAGTCGAACTCGCCAAGCTCCCCGTCGGTCGCCGGCTCGTCCGCCACCGGGGTCGGTTCCTCCCCGATGGGCTCCACGTCGGGCTGTTCGGGCCCGTCGTCGGGGGGATCACCACCTTCGGATTCCGGGCCAGTCGTGGCCTCCGTCCCGACCCCCGGCTCGGTCGGTTCCCCGATTTCGGCTCCGCCCTCCGACCCGGCCGAGACGTCCTCGCCTCCGGGTTCCGAGTCGGCCGCGGACGGTTCGTCCTGGAGCCGCGGTGTGTCGGGTGCACCGGTGGCCGCCGCCGGCTCGCTCGCCGCCGCCAGCGAGGGAAAGCCCGGCGCGTCGGCGACGGGGGTCTCCGGCCGCAGGTCGAACCCGGAGACCTCGTCGAGCTCGCCGGCGACGACCCGTGCCGACTCGAGGGCGAGCTCGTGGAGTCCGGCGAGATAGCCCGGAGTGGTGGCGTAGTGATCGATCGCGAGGGGGATCCCTCGCGTGAGCCCCGTCTCGACTCCGTCCTCCTCGAGGGCCGCCGTGAGCTCCTCGCCGCGTTCCTCTCGGGCCGCCGCCGCGGCGTACGTCCCGATCCGCGCGACGGTTCGCTCCGCGGCGTCGACGACCCACCGATCCCGCGTGTCGGCGTCGACGGACGCGACGCTCTCGGGCCGGACGGAGGTGTACACCCGGTCGCCGTCGTCCGGCTCGAACGTCCGGGCTTTGCCCGTCACGGCGAGAAACAGCGGGGGCTCGGCGCGCTCGAGGAAGGCGAGCTGGTCGGGCTGGTACTGTCCGGCGTAGACGACGAACGCGCCGGTCGGATCGACGATCCGCGCCCGGACCATGCCCTCGTTCACCTGGGTGACCTCGGTGAGCGTCCCGACGAGGAAGAGCCGGTTGACCCGGGCCCCGGTGGGGGTGATCACGTAGTTGGGAGCCCGCTCGTCGTCGCTCTCGGTGTGTGAGAGCGTCGAGTCGTCGAACTCGGCCGCGAACAGCCGGTAGGCGACCTCGCGGCCGCCGTCGACGCTCACGCGTCCACCTCCGCGAGCAGGGTCCGTGCGCGGTCGGCGGGGTCGTCGTCGCTCGC
>PUPA01000106.1 GCA_003552885.1 Natrialbaceae archaeon | reverse complement strand
TCACGCCGAGCAACAGCATGAGGACGACGAACGCGGAGACGATGACGCTCAGCGCCGAGCCGAACGGCCAGTTGAACGACTCGGTGAACTGGTTTTCGATCACCATCCCGATCATCAGCTGATCGGTGCCACCGAGCAGCGTCGGCGTCACGAACGCGCCGAACGTCGGGATGGCGACGAGGACGATCCCGCCGACGACGCCGTTTTTCGTCATCGGCAACGTGACCGTGAGGAACGTCTCGATCGGGCCGGCTCCGAGGTCCTTCGACGCCTCGATCAGGTTGTCGTCCATGTTCACCAGGGAGGCGTAAAACGGCAAGGTCGCGAGGGGCAACCAGACGTATGTGAGCCCGAGCAACACTGCGGTGTGGGTGAACATGATGCCACCCGGCTCCTGGGCCAGCCCGAGTGCGAGCTGGACGAAGTCGATCAGGCCGTTCCGGCTGAAGATATTGATGAGCGCGTACATCCGGACGATGTAGTTCGTCCAGAACGGCAGGATGACGAGCAGCAAGATCAGCGTCGTCCGCCTGGAGAACCGTGCCATGCTGTAAGCGAGAGTGTAGCCGAGGACGACCACGAGTGCCGTCGTCTGGACGGTGAGAACCGTCGTCCGCCAGACCACCCGCAGGTACAGATCCGTGGTGACGACGTTGAGGTAATTTTCCAGCGTGAACGACGCCGGCGGCATCCCGTCCAGGACTGACAGCCAGAGCATGAATACGAGCGGAAGGATGAAAAACAGCAACATGACGAGCGCCGGGATGCCGGCGAGAATCGAGATGCGGGTACGCGGTCTCTCCCTGAGGTACGCGAGGACGCCTCTAACGTGGCGACGGCCGCGGCTACGGAGGCGGCTCGCGGCCGAGGGCGAGTCGGGTGATGTCCTCGCCATGCTCACCCCTCGAGCTCGACGGCCCGTTCGTCAGCAGTGGCGACGTTCTCCCCGTTTTCGAACAGGAAGGTGTCATCGAGGTCCCAGACCAGCGAAACCGCCTCGCCGACGTCGAAGCCACCGGTCTCGGTCTCGATCTGGAACCGTTCGCCGGCGACGTCTACGGTGTACACCGTCTCGTCGCCGGCGTAGATGTGATTCACCACCCGTCCGGGGAGGAGTCCGCTCGGATCGTCGGCGTCGAGGAGGTCGATGTGACTCGGTCTGACGCCGACGTCGACCGATCCGCCGACGTCGCCTCCGCCGATCGGGATCGTGATCGAGGTACCGGCGACGTCGACGTCGACGGAGCCGTTCGACCCGCCGTCGACCGTGCCGGGAAGCACGTTGAGATCACCCATAAACTGGGCGACGAACCGCGTCGCCGGCCGGTCGTAGATGTCCTGGACCGACCCCTTCTGTTCGATCTCCCCCTCGTCGAGGACGACCATCCGGTCGGAGACCGACATGGCGACCTCCTGGTCGTGGGTGACATAGAGGAAGGTGATGCCGGTCTCCTCTTGGATCCGCTGGAGCTCGAACTTCATGTGCTGGCGGAGCTTCCGGTCGAGTGAGGCCAGTGGCTCGTCGAGGAGAATGATCGAGGGGCGGTTCACGACGGCCCGTGCGAGGGCGATCCGCTGTTGTTCGCCGCCGCTGAGCTGGTCTATGTCCCGGCTGCCGTACCCCGAGAGCTCGACGACCTCGAGGATCTCCTCGATCCGCTCGGCCCGTTCGGCTTTGCCGACGCCGCCGCGTTTGAGCCCGAAGCCGATGTTCTCGGCGACGGTCAGGTGGGGGAACAACGCGAGGTTCTGGAACACCATGTTGGTGTCCCGCTCGAACGGAGCCACCCCGACGACGTCCTCGCCGTTTATGAGGATCTCCCCGCTCGTGGGCGTCTCGAAACCCGAGATCATCCGCAACATCGTCGATTTCCCCGAGCCGCTCGGCCCGAGAATCGAGACGAACTCGCCGTCCTCGACGGCGAAGGAGGCGTCGTCGACTGCCAGTACATCACCGTACTCTTTCCGAACGTTTCGGACTTGTAAAACGGACATGCGTACGAAAGCTCGCGGTTCAGCCGGCGACGACGGTCGTCCAGATCTCGTCGTACCGGTCGAGGGTTTCCTCGTCGAGCGGCTCGATGAAGATCAGTTCGTCGGGATCGAGCCAGTCGGCGAACGCCGCCTCCTCCTCGGAGACGACCTCGGTGAGCTCGTCTTCTAGGTTCTCGATCGGCGGCACGTACCCCATCTCCGAGAACAGACGGATCCGGGAGGAGATCTGCCCGCCGTGGTCGACCCAGGCCGCGCTCGCCCGCGGGTTCGGCGCGCCTTCGGGGATCACGAAGTTATCGTAGGTGTACATCATCCCCTCGTCGGGGACGGCGTAGTCGATCGGCGCGTCGTTGAGGAAACGGGCCATCCAGGTGCGTCCGTCACGGAGGGGGCCGACCATGACCTCCTCGTCGATGAACATCTCCATCGCCGAGGAGAACTCGTTCCAGTAGGTGACGTTCAGATCGCGCTGTTGCATGAGCACTTCCTCGATCTCCTCGAAGTCGTCCGGGTCGTTCGGATCCTGGCCGGTGTACAGTGCGGCGACCCGACAGGAGACCTCCGCCCAGTCTTCCATGAACATCATCCCCTCCAGATCCTCGTCCCAGAGGATCGACCAGGAGTCCGGTGGCTCGTCGAAGTAGTCGGTGTTGTAGGTCAGCGACGGCTGCATGACGATCGACTCCGGGATCGCGTACACTTCCCCGTCCATGGAGAAGTACTCCTCGGCGTCCGATTGTGCCAGATCGGAGAGCACCTCCCACGCCCCCATCCGCTCGACCGGGAGCGGTTCGAGGTAGTCGTTTTCCATCGACCGGACGACCCACTCGTTGGTCGCGGAGATGTTGTCGATCTCGTCGTTGCCGGCCTCCAGCCGGGAGTACCACTCGCTGGGCCCCGAGTACGCCTGCGTGTTGATGTCCTCTACCCCTTCGTAGCTCTCCTGGAACGGCTCGGTGTGCCAGTCGACCCAGTCGGTGTACCAGTTCCAGACGTTGAGCGACGACTCGTACTCCTCGACGGGGAACGACTCGATCTCGATCGGGCGGACGTACTCCTCATCCCCCTCGTCACCGCCGAGACAGCCCGCGAGGGCGGCGGCGCCGGCTGTTCCGACGGCTCCGAGCACCGAACGCCGTCCCAGCCTCTTGCCATCGTGAGACATACGCCACAAATTCGCCGTCTGTCGTATAAATCCATCGAACCAACGCCTATCTTCCAGGGGATTCGGGAACTTTCGGTTACGTATCAATAACTCCGCGTGACGCTCCGTCGGGAGACGCGACCCGACGACCCCGGACTGTGGGTTCTTTATCGCCCGACCGAGTGTCCCACCTATGGACGTGACCGACGACCGCCAACGCGAGTTCACCGAGGAGCTCCTGCGGTTCGAGTCGACCGGTGGAGACGAACGACCTGCCCAGGAGTGGTTCCGCGAGCGCCTCGAGGCATTCGGCTTCGAGACGTACAGCTGGGAGGCCGACGCCGACCGACTGGCGACGCTGGGGCCGTTCCCCGAGGCCGCCGAGATCGACGCCTCGGACCGTCCCAGCGTCGGCGGCGTCCTCGAGTTCGGCGACCCCGACGCCGGGCCGACGCTCGTCCTCAACGGCCACGTCGACGTCGTCCCCGTCGACCGGACGGCCTGGGAGAGCGACCCGTTCGAGCCGGCCTGGAACGGCGACGCGCTCACCGCCCGCGGCGCGGTCGACATGAAAAGCCAGCTAGCGATGCTCGTCTTCGCCGCCCGGGCGCTACACGACGAGGCCCGGACCGAGCTGGACGGCCGGCTCGTCGTCGAGAGCGTCACCGGCGAGGAAGAGGGGGGAATCGGCGCACCGATGGCCGCCCTCGAGAACCCCTACCCCTTCGAACGGGACGGCGCCATCGTAGCGGAGCCGACCGACTTCGACGTCGTCACCGCCACCGCCGGTGTCTTCATCGCCGACCTCGAGCTCGCCGGCCGGTCGGCCCACGCGGCGACTCGCTGGCGCGGCGAGTCGGTGTTGCCCCACTTCGAGGCGATCCGGCGGGCGTTCGCGGCCCTCGAATCCGAGCGCCACAGGTCGCTCGAGCACCCTCTCTACGAGTTTCCCGTGAACTGTCCCGTGAACGTCGGCACCGTCGAGGCGGGCTCGTGGGCCTCGAACGTCCCCTCCCGGCTGCTCGCCGAGGTCCGCGTGGGCTACCTGCCCGGCGAGTCCGACGCGGCCGTCGAGGCGGCGTTCCGGGACCGTCTCGCGGAGGTCGTCGCCGACCGCGAGTGGCTGGCAGAACACCCCCCGCGGTTCGAGCGCCGCGGCATCCACTTCGAACCCTCCGAACTCGACCCCGACGAGCGGATCGTCCGGACCCTCCAGGGAACCCTCGCCGACGC
>PUPA01000179.1 GCA_003552885.1 Natrialbaceae archaeon | reverse complement strand
CGTCACCGACCGAGCCCGGTCGGTCGACGTCGCTCGAGCCGTCCGCGGACGAACGGTACCGGCGACGGCAGGGCCATCTCGGCTCGCTCGATCTCGAGGACGTCGAAGCCGCCGTGGCCGACGAATCGCTCGACGCTGCGTCGATCGAGGTTACAGCCGCCCGCGAGCCGCCGCCAGAGGGGATTGACGAGCCTCGTCCCGGCGCCGACCGCGCCGTCGGCGTGGACGTGTTCGAAGAACCGAAACTCCCCGCCGGCTTTCACCACCCGGGCGACCTCCGCCATCGCGGCGTCGGGGTCGGCGACCGTACAGAAGACGAGACTCGCGAGGACGGCGTCGAAGGCGTCCCGACGGTGCGGCAGCGACTCGGCGCGTCCGTCACGCAGGTCGACCGCGAGCTCGAGGTCGGCGGCCCGCTGCCGGGCCCGCCGGCGCATGTGGGGATCGGGCTCGATCGCGTACAGCTCGACGGCCCCCCGGTCGACGGCCTCGGCGAGGTGTGAGAACGTCGCCCCCGTCCCCGCCCCGAGGTCGAGGACCCGTCCGGAGAGCCCCTCGACGAGGGACGCCCGGTGGTCGGCAAAGAGCGTTCGCTCGGGGACGACCAGGTCGTAGACGGTGGCGACACACGGGTGGGAGTCGGTCACGTGCCGACCGAGGCGACGGGAGCCGTTAGGCGTTTCGCCGACCGGTCCGTCGGCCCACCCGTCCACGGGAACTCAGCGCACGTCGCCGACGCCGCTGTCGGCCTCCGGGAGGTCGTTCGGGATCACCGGGAGGCCGAGCTCCTCGATGGCCGCCCGGAGGTGTTCGTCCTTCGCGTACGCCGCGCCGTCTTCCTCCCGGAGCCGCTGGGCGGTCGCCAGCACCTCCCCGCGGCGGTCGTCAGGCACCTCGTACTTGTCCGCCGAGAGCTCGATCACGAGCCCGTTGTTGTCACGGGTGTAGATCGAGTGGAAGACCCCCCTGTCGAAGACGTTGTAGCCGTGGCCCGCCTCTTCCAGGGCCGCCATCACGTCCCCATAGCGGTCGGGCTCGACGGAGAAACAGAGGTGGTGAACCGCGCCGGTGCCCAGCCGCTGGCCGGGTGCGGAGTCGCGGTCGTCGTTGACGAAGACGGTGAGGATCCGACCGTCGCCGCTGTCGAAAAAGAGGTGCGTCTGGGACGGATCGTCGAGGTTCGGCTGGCGCAAGACGAGGGGCATCCCGAGCAGGTCCCGGTAGAAGGCGATCGTGTCCGCGGCGTTGCTCCCCCAGATGGTGATGTGGTCGGTGCCGGTGGTTCGAAACGGGCTGTCGGGCCGGTCGGCCGTGACGGGATACTCCTCGCTCATAGGTCCCGTAGTCGTGACAGCCGCTTACGTGTGTCTCCCGGCCGGCCCGGCTGGATTCGAACCCCGCAGCGGCGCTTTCGCGATCCACCGCCGTTCGTGGAAACACGGACACGCCGGGATTCGAACCCGGGGCCTCCCGACGACCCCGACCGCGACGGCTCCGGAGCGTGTCGCGCGAACTCACGCCCTTGCGGCCCGGTCCGACGGGCGTTCTGCCGGCTGAACTACGTGCCCACACCGCCAGCCACGGCTACGCCACGGTCGAAACGTGGATCCCCGGGGCCGAATATCCACTCCCCCAGTAAGCGGGGTGGTCAGTAGCGGGACCGTCGACGGCTGTCGAGGCGGAGCCTCGTGGGCCCCGTGGGGACACGTCCGTCGTGGAGGCTCAAGTATCTCACACGAGCCCGCCGAAGAACTCCCCGACGGCCGTCGCGACGGCCCCTTCCTGGCCGAGGAAGAAGTGATCCGCGGGGAGCTGTCGTATCTCCCACCCCGCCTCCCGGGCAGCGTCGACGACCGGCGTGGCGTCGACGGTCGCGTCGCGTTCGCCGTGGAGGATCAACCCCGGGGCGGAGACGTCGACGACGGCCGCGGCGGCGTCCAAGCCCACCCCGAGCCGCGGAGCTGGTGCGAGGGCGGCGACGCCGAGGAGCTCACGATCGACGCTCGCGGCGGCCAGAAGCGCCTGGGAGGCCCCGAAGCTGTAGCCGAAGACGCCGACGCGCCGGTTCCGGTCGGCCGCCCACCGGATCGCGTTCCGGACGTCTTCGCGCTCGCCGATCCCGCCGTCCCACGGCCCGTAGTCGATCCGTACGGCCGCGATCTCGCGGTCGGTCAGGGCCTCGCTCACCGCGACCAGCCGACGGTCGGTCCGGCTGCCGCCCTGTTGGGGGTGTGGGGGCGAGCAGACGACGATCGCGTCGGCCGACCCCGCCGGCTCCGTTACGGTCCCCCGGACGTCGCGGCCGCCGGGGACGAGCACGTCCTCCATGGGGGGACGTGGACCGGCCGGACACTAAAGATACCCGCAAGCACCGTGCTCGCCGGAGGATCCACGGGGTCGGCCACGGACAAGTATCAACGATATTGAATGGTCAACTGCATGAAGAAGTGAGGTTTTTAAGGGCAGCGAACGACACGAGCCAACATGGGCATCCTCTCTCGGACTTCGTACGTCATCCGGTCGAAGATCAACTCGCTGCTCAATCGGGCGGAGGATCCGACCCAGACGCTCGATTACTCCTACGAGCAGATGCGCGACCAGCTCCAGGACGTCAAACGGGGGATCGCCGACCTGACGACCCAGAAAAAGCGCCTGGAGATGCAGAAACGACGGCTCGAGGAGAACGTCGAGAAACACAACGAGCAGGCCCGGACCGCGGTGAGCCGAGACCGGGAGGATCTGGCCAGACGGGCCCTCGAGAAGAAAAAGACGAAGATGAACCAGATCGAGGAGCTCGAACGCCAGATCTCCGAGCTCCAGAGCCAGCAGGATCGGCTCATCGAGCAGAAAGACGAGCTCCAGAGCCGGGTCGAGGAGTTCCGAACCAGAAAGGAGACGATGAAAGCCCGCTACGAGGCGGCCGAGGCGAGCTCGACGGTCTCGGAGGCGATGACCGCCACCGGGGAGGAGTTCGAGGACGTCGGTCGGGCGATCGAGCGCGCCGAGGAGCGCACCGAGGACATGGAGGCGCGGGCGGCTGCCCTCGACGAACTCCACGAGTCGGGCGCGTTCGACGACGTGATCTCGGATAAGGACAACATCGACCGCGAGCTCGAGGCGCTCTCGGCTGAGGGCAGCGTCGAGGCCGAACTCGAGACGCTCAAATCCGACGTCGGGGGCGAGACGTCGGAGACCGAGGGGGAGTCGGTAGAAGAGCCCATCGAGGAGGAGCTCGACGAGGACGTCGAGGCCGAGCTCGCGGAGTTGAGAGACGAGGAGAACTGATTCGGACCGGGGGAACCGGCCCCCGCGTCCACCGGGACCGTCGACGAACTGGATGCCCCGTTTTTGCGACCGGTCGTGTGCCGCCGTGACCGACGCCGCGATGGCAACGTTGACACGTCTCCGTCCCGGAGGGGGAGTCGATGACGGCCGCCGAGGTGTCAAAGACCAGAGCCTGGCTGATGGCGGCCAGGCCACAGACGCTGCCCGCCGCGGGGGCGCCCGTGATCGTCGGCACGGGGCTCGCGGTCGCCGAAGGCGTGTTCGCGCCGTTGCCGGCGTTTCTCGCGTTCGTCGGCGCGGCGTTGATCCAGATCGGCACCAACTTCGCGAACGACTACTACGACGCGGCGAGGGGCGCCGACACCGACGACCGCGAGGGGTTCACCCGGGTCACCCAGTCGGGGCTGATCCCGCCCGAGCGGGTGAAGCTGGCGACGGCGGTCACGTTCGGACTGGCGGTCCTCTCGGGCGTCTACCTCGTCTACGTCGGCGGTCTCCCGATCCTCGTCGTCGGCCTCGTAAGCGTGCTCTGTGGCTGGGCGTACACCGGCGGTCCCTACCCGCTCGGTTACCACGGGCTCGGCGACCTGTTCGTGTTCGTCTTCTTCGGCGTCGTCGCCGTCGTCGGCACCTACTACGTCCAGGCGGCGGCCGTCGCCCCCGTCGGGTCGTTTCCGACGACGATCCCTCCGGGGACGATACCCCCCGAGGCGGTCGTCGCGAGCCTCCCGATCGCGGGGATCTCGACGGCGATCCTCGTCGTCAACAACGTCCGGGACCGCGAGACCGACGCCGAAGCCGACAAACGCACCCTCGCGGTCCGCTTTGGCTACCGGTTCAGCCGCCTCGAGTACGTCGGCTTGCTCGCGTTGGCGTATCTCGTCCCCGTCCAGTTTTTCCTCGGCTGGGGGTACGATCCCGCCGTCCTCGCGCCGATCCTCTCTCTGCCGTACGCGGTCGTTCTGGCCCGAACGGTCTGTACGCGAACCGATGGAGACGCGCTCAACCCGGCCCTCGAGGGGACGGGGAAGCTACTCGCGCTGTACGCCGTCCTCTTCGCTCTGGGGGTGACACTCGCGTGAGAGTCGAGTACCG
>PUPA01000019.1 GCA_003552885.1 Natrialbaceae archaeon | reverse complement strand
GAGAACAAGGTGACGGCGATCATCGGCCCCTCCGGCTGTGGGAAGTCGACGCTCCTGCGGTCGATAAACCGGATGAACGACCGGATCGACGTCTGTGAGGTCGAGGGGGAGCTGTACTTCAGAGGGAAGAACGTCTACGATGAGGACGTCGACCCCGTCGCCCTCCGCCGGACGATCGGCCAGGTGTTCCAGGCGCCGAACCCGTTCCCAAAGAGCATCAGGGAGAACGTCGCCTACGGACTGCGCGTACAGGGGAAAGCCGACGCGGTCGACCTCGACGCCGAGGTCGAACGGGCCCTCAGGGGGGCGGCGCTGTGGGACGAGGTGAACGACCAGCTCGACGAGTCGGGACTGGAGCTCTCGGGGGGCCAACAACAGCGTCTCTGTATCGCCCGGGCGATCGCGCCGGACCCCGAGGTGATCCTGATGGACGAGCCGACGTCGGCGCTCGACCCCGTCGCGGCCTCGAAGATCGAGGAGCTCATCGACGAGCTCGTCGAGGAGTACACGGTCGTCATCGTCACCCACAACATGCAACAGGCTGCCCGGATCTCCGATAAGACGATCGTGTTGCTCACCGGCGGCGAACTCGCGGAGTACGACGACACGGCGAAGATCTTCGAGAACCCCGAGGATCCCCGCGTCGAAGACTACATCACGGGGAAGTTCGGCTGACCGTGGCCCGGACGGCTTACCAGCAACAGCTGGAGGGACTCAGGGCGGACGTCCTCGCGATGAGCGACGTGGCTTACGGCCGCCTCCGGGCCGCACTCGAGGCCCTGGAGTCGGGGAACGTCCGTCGGGCCGAGCGGGTCATCGAGGGCGACAGCGAGATAAACCGCCGCTACTTCGAACTCGAGGGCGAGTGCATCGAGCTGTTCGCCCTCCAGCAGCCGGTCGCCGGCGACCTGCGGTTTATCGCCTCCTCGTTCAAGATCGTCACCGACCTCGAACGGGTGGGCGATCTGGCGGCGAACCTCGGGCGGTACACCACGGAGGCGGGGTACGAGGCCTACCCGAACGTCGACCTCGGCGCCATCGGCGATCACGCCCTCGAGAGCCTCGAGGTGGCGATGAACGCCTACGCGAGAGACGACGTCGAGGCGAGCCACGAGGTCGCGGCGATGGACGACCACCTCGACGAACTCTGTGAGGACGCGAGCACGGCGATCATCCGCGACCTGCTCGCCCGCGAGATGGCCGAGGACGCGATCCTCGATGAGGTCACGCGGACGCTGCTCGTGATCCGTGACCTCGAACGGGTCGGCGACCACGCGGTCAACGTCGCCGCACGGACCCTGTACATGGTCGAAAACGACGACGCGTTGCTCTACTGACGTGTGGCCGAAACCCTCGGAGTGTCGGCTGTGCCTCGGTTTCTCGGCGGGAGAGTTCCTTCCGGTGTGACGAGGGTTTCCACCACCGGCTTCGACGCGACGGCCGGCAGTAACCGGGAACCCCTCGTGGCCTCCGGAACTCGACGTGGACCGACGTTCCGGCGATCGTCACGGAGGCGACCGGAGGTCCGATCGACACCCTCGCGGTGACACGTCGCGTCTCGAATCGCGACCGCGCGTCACTCGATGGCGACGGCGTTGACCTGGCCGGTCTGGCCGGGCCGGGAGGTGACGCGGGCGAGCCCCTCGCCGGTCTCGATCACCGCGCCTTTGGTGACGATGTTCCGTCGGACGTAGTTTGGGTTGGCGTCGTTCTCGACGACGTCCTCGATCGTCGTCTCGACGGTCTCGCCGTCGACGCTGACGTTCGCGACGTTCGTCGCGAGCGCACGGACCTTCCGACTGGTGCCACGGACCTCGATCTTCCGGAAGCGGGGCTCGCCGACCTGTGTTTCGGCGGCCTCGCGGCCGAGTTCGTACTTGCGGCGGTTCCGGAAGTGTTTGAGTCGTCCGCCCGTCCGTTTCCGGGTCGAGCCTCCCTGATCGTTCATACCCGGCTACAGTCCGGGCGCGTACTTGAATGCAGCCCTTTACTTTTCCTGGGCGTCGACGACCGCCACGCCGGCGAGGTTGACGATGTCTTTGACCTCGTCGCCACGCTGGAGGACGTGGACGGGCTCGTCCATCCCGACGAGCATCGGGCCGATCGCGTCCGCTCCGCCGAGGCGCTGGAGCAGCTTGTAGGCGATGTTGCCCGCCTCGAGGTTCGGGAAGACGAGCACGTTCGCGGGCTTTTCGAGCTCCGAGAACTCGTAGGTGCCCTGGAGGATCTCCTCGACGACCGCGGTGTCGGCTTGCATTTCCCCGTCGACGGGGAAGTCGATCTCCGGGTCCGCCCTGAGGCTCTCGGCGGCCTTCCGGGGTTTGCGGGTCCCCTCGTTGTCGACGCTGCCGAAGTTCGAGTACGAGAGCAACGCCGCCCGCGGCTCGACGTTGAACCGGCGAGCGAGCTTCGCCGTCTGGGTGGTCACCTCCGCGAGCACCTCCTCGTCGGGGTCCTGGTTGACCGTCGCGTCCGCGACGAAGATGACCCGGCTCTGGAAGGTCAACGCGTAGACTCCGGCGGCGTACTCGACGTCGTCGGCGGTGCCGATCACCTCGAGGGGCGGGCGCAGTGCCGAGGGGTAGTGGTGGGTCAGCCCGGTCAACATCGCGTCGGCGTCGCCGCGTTCGACCATCACCGAGGCGAAGTAGTTCGCGTCCCGCCGGACGAGCTCTTTGGCCTCGCTCCGGGTGATCCCGTTTCGCTTGCGAAGCTCGTGGAGGCGTTCGGCGTACTCCTCGTGGTCGCCCGCGGCGGGGTCGGCGACCTCCGGCTCGAACTCGAGGCCGAGTCTGGTCGTCGTCCGGTCGATCTCGGCCGCGTCGCCGACGAGCACCGGCTCGGCGAGTCCCTGTTCGGCGAGCTGGTAGGCCGCCCGGATCATCTTCTCGTCGTCGCCCTCAGCGAGTGCGACCCGTTTCGGGTCGCTCATCGCCTTGTTGAGCACGACCCGCATCAGCTCCCGGGACTTCCCGAGGCGGGCCTCGAGACGCTCACGGTAGGCATCCAGGTCGATCTCGTGGCGGGCGGCGCCGCTGTCGATCGCCGCCCGGGCGACCGCCGGCGCGACCTGGAACAACACCCGGGGGTCGACCGGCTTCGGCAGGATGTACTCGGAACCGAACTGGAGGGGCTGGTCGCCGTAGGCTTTGAGTACGGCGTCGGGGACGTCCTCGCGGGCGAGGTCGGCGAGCGCCTCGGCGCAGGCGACTTTCATCGCCTCGTTTATCTCGGTCGCCCGGACGTCGAGGGCCCCACGGAAAATAAACGGGAAGCCGAGGACGTTGTTGACCTGGTTCGGGTAATCCGAACGGCCGGTGGCCATGATCACCGTGTCCTCGCGGGCGGCTTTCGCCTCCTCGTAGCCGATCTCCGGGTCGGGGTTGGCCATCGCGAAGATGATCGGGTCGGCGGCCATCGAGGCGACCATCTCCTCGGAGACGATGCCGGCGGCCGAGAGGCCGACGAGCACGTCCGCCCCCGCCATGGCGTCCGCGAGGTCGCCCTCGGGGAGCTCCCTGGCGAACTCCCGTTTGTACTCGTTGACCTCCGGGGCACGGCGCTCGGTGATGATCCCCGTCGAGTCACACATCGTGATGTTCTCCCTGCGGGCGCCGAGGGAGACGTAAAACCGGGCGGTCGCGATCGCGCTCGCACCGGCCCCGGAGAAGACGATCTCGATCTCCTCGATCGACTTCCCGGCGATGTCGACGGCGTTGAGCAACGCGGCTCCGGAGATGATCGCGGTGCCGTGTTGGTCGTCGTGGAAGACGGGGATCGACATCTCCTCGCGCAGGCGTTCCTCGACGACGAAACACTCGGGGGCCTTGATGTCCTCGAGATTGATCCCGCCGAACGTCGGCTCCATCATGTTCACCGCCTCGACGAGCCGATCGGGGTCGGCCTCGTCGAGCTCGACGTCGAAGACGTCGATGTCCGCAAACCGCTTGAACAGGACGCCTTTCCCCTCCATGACGGGTTTCGAGGCGGTCGCCCCGATGTCCCCGAGCCCGAGCACCGCCGAGCCGTTCGAGACCACCCCGACGAGGTTCCCCTTCGCCGTGTAGCTGTAGACGTCCGACTCGTCCTCGTAGATCTCCATACACGGGGCGGCGACCCCCGGGGAGTACGCGAGCGAGAGGTCCCGCTGGGTGTTCGTCGGCTTCGTCGTCGATATCTCGATCTTGCCGGGTGGATCCGCCCGGTGATACTCCAGTGCGTCCTCGTCGAGTCCCATACCGGCGTCCATAGGCCGCGGTATAAAAAACGATTCGAAAGGGGAAGTAGACGATCGTCGAAACTCCCGTGACTGAGACGCGGTGCTCGCCCCGTCGCCGAGTCGACCGTTTAATAACCCTTGCCACACTGTGGAGGGTATGGACGTCGCGATCGGTGGGACGTTCGATCCCGTCCACGACGGACACCGCCGGCTGTTCGAGCGCGCCTTCGAGCTCGGTGACGTGACCGTCGGCCTGACCGGCGACGAGCTCGCGCCGGCGACCCGCCACGTCGACCGGTACGTCAGACCCTTCGAGGAGCGCGCCCGCGACCTCGAGGCCGAACTCGAGTCGATCGCCGCCGACCACGACCGGAAGTTCGAGATCCGAACGCTCACCGAGCCGACGGGGATCGCGACCGAGCGCGATTTCCAGTACCTCGTCGTCTCCCCGGAGACCGTCGAGGGTGGCAAGCGGATCAACGAGCTCAGACGCGAGCGGGGCCACGACCCCCTCGAGCTCGTCGTCGTCCCCCACCTCCGGGCGGAGGACGGGGAGATCGTCTCCAGCACCCGGATCGTCCGCGGTGAGATCGACGAACACGGCAACCTCGTCTCAGAACGGGAAGGGCGGGCGGCGGGTCGGTCCGCCGAGCGCTGATCGACCGCTGGCTTCGTGCCCGGCCGCGACCGAACTCGTCTCTCAGGCAGCCGACGACTCACGTCGTTCCGGACGGTCCGTTTTCGGCCCCCGGTCTACCAGTCGGGCGTCTCGAGACCCGCCGTCTCGAGGCGTCGTTTCCACTGTCCCTGGATCGACAGCCGCGAGACGTCCGCCGCCTCGGCCACGGCGACCTGCGTACGGCCGTCGCTGGCGACGAGCGAGCCGGCGTAGACGCTGGCGGCGAGGGCCGCCGGCTTCGATCGGTCGGCCTCCGGGACGTCCGTGAGGAAGAGATCGAGCGCACACGAGCGGGCCTCCGTCGAGAGCCCGAGGCGGTCTGCCACCCGCTCGAGTTCGACGATCCATCGCTCGTGTTCGATCCGGTCTCTGGCGCGGTGCATGCCCGGCATATACGCCGTCAGGCAGAATATACCCTGGGATCGGCCGACGGTCGGACGCGAGCCGTGACACTCCCGACAACGGATGAATACCCGCGATAACGGTTCGACACGCTTTCTCACGGTACCGGACCGTACGGCCCCCGAGCGGATAGGTCGCGACTACTAATCATCGCCCTACTCCAAAGAGCAGCGACGCCAAACCGCCGAACGTTCGGCGTTTCCCCGATGAACGAACCAACCTGCAACCTCGTCTGTACCGGATGCGGGCTCGAGATGCCCTACCGCGATCGCTCCCTCGCCGAGCAGGCCGGCGAGCTCCACCAGCTGCGTGGCGACGAGCACGTGACCTTCGTCGTCCCCCTCGAGTGGTCTCCCGAGGTGCCGGTCACACACGACTGACCGGCCGGACCGACAGCTTCTTTGCCGATTCGGCGGAATCGTGTGTCGAGCGCGGGTAGCCAAGCGGTCAACGGCGCAGCGCTTAGGACGCTGTCTCATAGGAGTCCGCAGGTTCGAATCCTGTCCCGCGCATACCGTCTCGAACGCCCGTGAGAGACGTCGATCGGGTCGGAGGCGGTGACGCCACCCACTGCCGCCGGGACGTAGCCGCCCGGGGCCGTCCGAACGCGGCCGGTCGGTCGACCCGTCGAGCCCGGTGGTGCGGTCCGCCGGAGCCGCTAGCCGCCGAACTCAGCGGTCAGCGCCGGCACGACGTCGAAGAGGTCGTCGTAGATCGCGTAGTCGGCGATGTCCATGATCGGTGCGTTCGGATCCGTGTTGATCGCGACGATGTTCTCGGCGCCTTTCATCCCCGCGACGTGTTGGACGGCCCCGGAGATGCCGACTGCGATGTACACCTCGGGGGTGACGACCTTCCCGGACTGGCCGACCTGGCGGTTCGGCGGGAGCCAGCCGTTGTCGACGATCGGCCGCGAGGAGGAGACCGTCGCGCCCATCGCCTCGGCCAGCTCGAAGATCAACTCGAGGTTGTCCTCGTCCTCGATGCCGCGGCCGACGCTGACGAGCACCTCGGCGTCGGCGATGTCGACGTCGCCGCCGGCGACCTCCTCGTAGCCGGTGACCGTCGAGGTGATCGCTCCCTCGTCGATCTCGACGTCGGCGGCCGCGATCGTCGCCGACCCCTCGCCCTCCGCCGGGGGCCACTCCCCGCCACGGATCGTCACGAGGGTGTGGTCGACCGGGGCCTCGACGGTCGTCTCGACTTTGCCGCCGTACATCTCGCGGGTGGCGACGAGCGCGTCCCCGAGCTCGAGGTCGACGACGTCGGTCACGAGCGCCAGGTCGAGCCCGGTCGCCACGGCCGGGGCGTAGTCGAGCCCGTTGACGCTGTTGGGCGCGAGCACGTAGCCGGGCTCTACGGCGTCGTACAGCCCCTCGATAGCCTGGACGTAGACGTCGTGGTTGAACTCCTCGCCGGCGTCGACGGTGTGGATGGCGTCGACGCCCTCGCGGTTCAACTCGGCGGCGTGGTCCGCGACGGGCCCGGTTACGACCGCCACGTGGAGCTCCCCCCCCGCGGCGTCGGCCAGCTCCCGACCGGCGGTCAACAGCTCGAAGCTGACCTCGCGTAGCTCGCCGTTCCGTCCCTCCGCGACGACCAGGACGTCGCTCATGGGGCCACCCCCTCCTCGCGGAGCAGTTCGGCAAGCTGCCCGGCGGTCTCCTCGGGGCTCCCCTCGAAGACCGTCGCCTCGCTTTCGCTCTCGGGCTCGTACATCGAGGTCAGTCGCAGGTCACCCTCGACGGCCGACTCGTCGAGCCCGAGCTCCTCGAGTGTGTGGTGAGCGAGCTCCTTGCGCTGGGCCTGGCGGATCCCCCGAAGGCTCGCATACCGGGGCTCGTTGATGCCGGTCTGGATAGTCAACACCGCGGGCATATCGACCTCGACGAGCTCCTCTACGCCGCCTTCGAGCTCGCGGTGGACGCTCGCGACCTCCGCCTCCGCGTCGAGGTCGAGCTCGTTGACGACGGCGGCCCAGCCGTAGTCGATCGACTCCGCGAGCGCGACGCCCGTGGCCCCGAAGCCGTCGTCGTCGGCCTGCACGCCAGTCAACACGAGGTCGGGCTCCTCCTCGGCGACGACGGCCGAGAGGATCTCGGTTTTCGCCTCGACGTCGAGCAGGTCGGCCTCCGCCAGCGTGTCGTCCCAGATCCGGATCGCCCGGTCGGCGCCCTTCGCGAGCCCCTGGCGGATCGTCTGCTCGGCGTCCTCGGGGCCGATCGTCACCGTGACCACCTCGTCTGCGATGCCGGCTTCCCCGAGCTGGACGGCCTCCTCGATCGCGTAGTCGTCCCACTCGTTGAGATCGGCGCCGAGAAACCGGTCGTCGATCCGGACGCCGTCGATCTCGAACTCGTCGTCGACGGTCGCGACCTCTTTGACCGTTACGAGAACTTTCATCGTCCGACGGTGGGGCGGCGCGGTGGTAAACGTTTTCGAAACGCCCGACCACGGCGGACGGGTTTCCACGGCGGCGGGGCGTCGAGAGGGGGCGACGGTCGCGACCGTGGGCGTCGGGGAGACGCAAGCGGTTTAACGGCTCCGTGGGTAGTGTCCGACATGCCAGAGTGCCCACTCGCGGACGAGTGCCCGAGCTTCTCGGAGCGGATCGCCGGCATGGGGTGTCGACACTACGGTGACCGGGGGGGCAAAGAGTGGTGTAACCACTACAACCAGCCGATAGAGGACCTCAAAACCCAGCCGGTCAAACGCGGCGAGGAGGTCGTCGTCGACGTCGTCGACATGCACGAGAGCGGCGCCGGAGTCGGGCGCACCGAGGACGGCTTCATCGTGATGGTCGACGGCGTCCTCCCGAAAGCACGCGTCCGGGTGGAGATCACACGCGTCTACAGCAACCACGCGCGGGCAGAGGAGGTAGAGCGCCTCCCGATGGACGAAGACGAGGGGGACGAAGACGAGGGGGACGAAGACGCCGACGAGGGTCGGGTCTCGCGGGAACGTCTCGGGAGCCGGGAGAACTTCTGGGGCTCGTGACCGACCCGAACTCGACACGCCGGGCCGGCGCCGACGGGCACGAATGACCGCGATCCGCATCGTCCGCGGTTCGGCGTCGGGACCGACGGCGCTCTCGGCGTACGACGGCGCACTCGCCGATGCCGGCATCTCCGAGTACAACGTCTCGACTCTCTCCTCTGTGACCCCCGCAACCGCCGCCGTCGAGGTCGTCGACACCGCACCGGAGCTCGGTCCGACCGGCAACCGCCTGACGGTCGTCGAAGCCGAGGCGACCACGACCGGCCCCGCGAGGGTCGTGGCGGGGTTGGGCTGGGTTCGCTCCGCCGACGGGGGCCCGGGGATCGTCTACGAGGCGACCGGGGACGACCCCGACGCCGTCGAACGCCGGCTCCGGGAGGGGCTGTCCGCCGGAGCCGACCTCCGCGAGTGGGAACCCGGCGAGGTCGGCGTCCGGATCGAGGCGGCGGCCGCCGAGCGCGGCGTCCACGCCGCGGCCGTCGTCGCCGCGGTCTACGGCGAGAGCGATCCGATCCTCTGAGCGAGCCCTGAGTGACGGTCGGCCGCTGGTGGATCGACTCGAATCATCCAATCGGACAGATAGTATCAGGGACGTGTATATTACACGTAATTTTCGAGCTGTGTCGTGGCTCTCTCGTTCACCCTCACTCCTGTAACAAACTTCCGAGCCGACAGGCGGTATTTTCTTCAACTACTGGATCGTCTGCAACACAGAACTACCTGGGGAGTATACATAAACGTCTATCATTAACTACGGCTTCGATCGGAACGGACGCCAATCGAGCGTGAGCGATGGTCGAGGGTGCGGGTCGGCTTAGGCATGGTCGAGGGTGCGGGTCGGCCTGGCGTGGATATGCGCCGGGACACGCCCGTGGCCCGTTCCACGGTGGCCGTCGCCACCGCTCGTAGGCACCAGCCATTTTATCGATCCCCCCGCAACTGCTTCCCATGAGCCGGCGTGCGGCCGAGGCAGGGGTCGAGCGGTTCGTCGACGAGACGGCCACGGCTGTCCGCGAGGAGTTCAGCGTCGAGCGGGCGCTCCGGGGGACCGGCCTCGGTGCCGGCGGCTTCCTGCTCGATCGGCTCCGGGAGAACGCACCCGCGCTGGAGCGACTGCTCGTCGAGCCCGAGGTCGCCGACTACCGCGAGCGGTCGCTCGAACAGCTGCGGATCCTCCTCGGCGCCGTCGAGCGCGGCGAGTCCGTCGACGCCGTCGCCGACGAGCTGCTCGCGGTCGACGGCTACCTGGACGCGCTGGGGCCGACGATCACCCCGGACCAGCGAGCGACGGTGGCCGACGACGTCCTCGACCGGCTGGCGCGACTCGGGGAGGGGATCGCGCCGATCGTCGAACGCCCGGAAGACGAGTTCTGGACGGCCGCCGAGGCCGCCCTCGATCGGGACGCGGCCGGCCGGCTAGTCGAGGAGGGGTTTCCCTTCACCGGGCCGCTCCGGAGCCACCGCGAGCTGTTCGTCTTCGAGGTCCGGCTCGATCCGAACGAGGTGGTCGACGGCCCGT
Organism: Natrialbaceae archaeon; assembly: GCA_003552885.1. GTDB lineage: Archaea > Halobacteriota > Halobacteria > Halobacteriales > Natrialbaceae > Tc-Br11-E2g8. The sequence goes on along the minus strand of PUPA01000019.1, from coordinate 8,201 downwards.
TCCTCCCACAGCTCCCGGCCGCCCGGATCGAGTACACCGACGAGGCGATCCGGGCGATGAGCCGGGCCGAACGGCGGATCGTCGCCGACCTCCGCCGGGAGCTGCGAACGCGGTTCGACTGACCGACGCCGCGACCGTCCTCGGTTGCCGGCGCCGATACGTCACGGATCCGGGTCCGGCCCGTTCGGGTGCCGTCGGGCCGCTCCCCCCAACCGTCGAGCCGCCTATCGCCTCAGAGCCGTCCCTCGAGCACCTTCGCGGCCGTCAACACGGGGTCCCAGGTCGTGTTGAACGGGGGCGCGTAGGCGAGGTCGTAGTTCGAGAGCTCGCCGACGGTCACCCCTTCGGTCACCGCCCCGACGAGCGCGTGGCTCCGGTGGACGGCACCCTCGCCGTACTCGGAGACGAGGTCGCCCCCGAGCACGCGTCCCGATCCGCGGTCGGCGGTGAGGGTCACCCGGACCGTCCCGCCCTCGGGGTAGTAGCCGGCCCGCGATTTCGCGTCGATCGTCTCCGTGACCGGCTCGAAGCCGGCCTCTCGGGCGGCGTCGTGGTCCGTGATCCCCGTCCGGGCCGCCTCGACGTCGAAGGCTTTGACCGCGGCCGTCCCGGCGATCGCTCCCGCCTCCGTCGGGGTGCCGGCGACCGTCGCCCCGATCGCCCGTCCGTGACGGTTGGCCGTCAACGCCAGCGGGACGTACGTCGGGTCGCCGGTGACGACGTGTTCGGCCTCCGCACAGTCACCCGCCGCGTAGACGTCCGGCTCGCTCGTCTCGCGGTAGGCGTCGGCGGCGATCGCGCCCGTCTCCCCGAGCTCGATGCCGGCCGCCTCGGCCAGGGCCGTCCGCGGACGCACGCCCGTGCCGACCAGCACCATCTCGGCGGGGACGCGCCCGCCGGCGGTGACGACGGCCTCGACCGCGTCGTCGCCGGCGAGGCCCTCGACCTCGCTCTCGAGGTAGACCGCCACGTCCCGTTCCCGGAGGTGGGCCGTGACGCGCTCGCTCGTGGCCTCGCTGAAGCCGTTCAGGATCCGATTGCCGCGCTGGAAGAGGTGGACTTCGAAGCCGTTTGCGGCCAGCGCCTCCGCCATCTCGACGCCGATGTACCCCCCACCGACGACGGCCACGGGGCCGGCACACTCCTCGAGGAACTGGCAGGCCGGGCCGCTGTCGGGCTGGCGGAGCTCCCCGTCGCTTCGGGCCCGTGCGACGTACTCCCGGAGCTCCGCGCCGTCGCTCATCGAGCCCAGCGTGTAGACTCCCTCGCGGTCGATCCCCTCGATCGGCGGTGTGACGGCCGCCGCGCCGGTCGCGATCAGCAGGTGGTCGTACGGCTCCCGGACCGTCCGACCGTCACACGCGGCGGTGACGGTCCGCTCGTCCGGATCGATCGCGACGACCTCGTGGCCGGTTCGGAGGTCGATCCCGCGCTCCTCGCGGAACTCCTCGGGCGTGACCGAGACGAGCTCCTCGAGGGACTGGATCTCCCCTTTCACGTAGTAGGGGAGGCCACAGGCGCCGTAAGAGACCCACTCCCCGCGTTCGAAGACGACGACCTCGAGGTCGGGGGCGTCCCGTTTCGCCTTGCTCGCCGCCGACATGCCGGCGGCGTCGCCGCCGACGACCACGAACGTGCTCATGGCCCACCGTCGCCCGCGGCGGTGATAAATCCGTCCCGGTCGTTCGTCCACGTGACCGGGTCGGTCCGTCCGTGCAGCCGGGACGAACGGCCGGGGGCGGTACTTGAGCGTCGGCGTCGTGGAATCCCCATGGCCGACTTCGACGTCATCGTCATCTGCGGTGGAACGGGGAACAACGTGGCCGCGGCGGCGGCCGACGCCGGGCTGGAGACCGCGCTGGTCGAGCCCGGGCCGCTGGGTGGCACCTGCCTCAACCGGGGCTCTGACATCCTCCACACGGCCAAAGCCGATGGGCTTTCGCCTCGCTACCGCTGTAATCCAGATCAACGCCCAGCTGCGGGACGGCGAACCCACCTCCCTAGAGGAGGTCGCCGACAGGCGAAACGAGCTCTCGGGGAACATCTCGCTGAACCAGGAGCTGAAAGTCATCGAACGGGTCAACGAGTGGATCGACGCCGGACACCTCCCCGAGAGCGACTTCTCGCGAACCGCCATCAGACGGATCAAGATGGGCGAAACCTACCACTGCTCGACGAAGGTCGACCGAAGCCCGTCGTTCATCTCGGAGCTGATCGAACTCGGCGAGATGTGGGCGGCCGAGTTTCTCGCGTCCGAGCGGTGAACGACCGGCTGGGGGCACCCCATCTCCACGGCCCGTCGGCTGCCGTGACACGCACGTCCCGGTGGCCGGACGGGATGGCTCCAGCGGGGCTCGAACGGCCACACACCGGGAAAGAGAAACTGGCTGGTAGGAGCGGAGATTGGTACGATTGTTGTTATTTTCCTCCCGGCCGGACTGGCCGCTGTCCCGCGATCGAGGCGGTCGTGACCGCCGAACGGCTCCCGACGCTATCCATTAAGTAGGGCGGCATCGATGTGTGACCTCATGACGGGAGAGGACACGTCCTTCGAGCAGCTCGCGGCGATCGAGGCCGAGTCGCCGACGCTGATCGAGGGGCTGCCGGGTCACGGGCTGGTGGCCGCGATCGCGGTCGATCTGATCACCGAACAGCTCGAACTCGACCACTACGGCAGCGTCGTGAGCGAGAAGTTTCCCCCCGTGGCCACCTTCGAGGACGGCCTCGTCCAGGACCTCGTCAGGGTGTACGCCGGCGACGATCCGGCGGTGATGACCCTCGAGAGTGACCTGGCGTTGCCACCGGCGGCGTTCGAACCGTTGAGCCGCTGTGTGCTGGAGGAGCTCGCGGCGGACTTCGGCCGGGCGATCTTCCTCGCGGGCGCACCGGCCGGGAGCGAGGAGGAACTCGGCGAGGTCACCGGCGTCGCGACGACGCCGGGGCTCAAGGAGGATCTCGAGGCGGCAGGGATCGTCGTCCCCGAGGAGCCGGGCGTCGTCGGCGGCATCACCGGCGCGCTCGTCAGGGAGTGTTACCAGGCCGAGATTCCGGCCGCGCTGTTGATCGTCCGGGCACACCCGCGGCTCCCGGATCCGGGCGCGGCCCGATCGGTGATCGACAACGCCCTCGAGCCGCTCGTGGAGTTCGAGATCGACACGACGCCCCTGAAAGAACGGGACGAGCAGATCCGCCAGCGGATGCAACAGATCGCCGAACAGTACCGGGGGATGGTAGAGGAGAGCAACGGCCAGCAGCAACCGGCGACCGGCATGTTCCAGTGAACGGATACCGACGATCGTGAACGTTGGGAACGCTTATGTATCCGGAGTGAGCCTCTCGGATACCCTCGATGGCGTGGCAACACACGATCTACGCCTACCCGATCCTGTTCGCGACGGCGATCTCGCTCGTTCTCGCGGGGTACGCCGGTCTCTACAGCCGACGCCACGGCCGGACGACGACGCTACGGGTGTTCGCGGCGATGAACGTCGCGATCGCGGTCTGGACCGGCCTCGCGGCCCTGAAGCTGTTGAGCCGTGATCCGACGGTCCAGTTTCACGCCTACCGGCTGTTGTACCTCGGGAGCGCTTCTGTCGGTCCCTTGCTTCTGTTGTTTGCGCTCGCGTACACCGATCGGACGCGGTGGCTCAGACCGCGATCGGTCGCCGCCGTCTTCGTCGTCCCGGTCGCCTTCTGGATCCTGCTTTTCACCAACCCACACGGCGTGGTGATCGCCGACACCAGGATCGTCGAGGCCCACGGTCTCCTCATCCTTCGGACGACGACCGGGCCCGCACACGTCGCGCTCAGTTTCACCTACGCGCTGACGATGGCGACGCTCACGCTCGCGGTCGTCCTCTCCGAGGCCGTCCGCCGGGGCCGTTCGTACACCCCCCAGGCAACGCTGCTGGCGGTCGCCGTCGTGGCGCCGCCGGCGGTCAGCGCGCTCACCTCCGCGAACGTCCCCCCGTTTACGGTCGACAACGTCAACTTCGTGCCGGCCTCGACGGCGATCTCGACGGTCGCACTCGGGGTCGCGACCTTCCGGTACCGGCTGCTCGATCTCCAGCCGATCGCCTACCGGACGGCGATCGAGGGCTCCCCGGACGGCGTGATCGTCGTCGACCCCGACAACCGGATCGTCCACGCAAACGAAACCATCGGCTCGCTGCTCGGCCGCGAGCCGGCCGTCGGCGACCCCCTGACCGACGTCATCCCTGGGATCGACCCCTGGCGGGCCGACGCGGACTCCCTCGAGGTACGATCGCTCGGCGGGGGCGCGGAGTTCGTCGACGTCCGCTCACAGTCACTCGCACGCCACGGCGAGCGCGTCGGCCGGGTGCTCGTCGTCCGGGACGTCACGGAGCGACACCGCCGCGAGCGCGAGCTCGAGGCGTTCACCGCCGTCGTCTCCCACGACCTCAGAGAGCCAGCCCGGACGACCGAGAGCTACCTCGAACTGTTCGAAGAACAAAGCGAGGACGTCCTCGGGCCGGACGAACGCGAGCTGCTCGCGGTCGCCCGCGAGAACGCCGAACGGATGCAGGCGATGATCTCCGATCTCCTCGCGTACTCGCGGATCGGTCCCCGGCCCGAGGAGTTCGGGCCGGTCGACTGCGAGCGGCTGGCCGCCGAAACCCTCGATTCCCTCCGGTTCGAGGTCGAAACGCGGGACGCGACGGTGGTCGTCGAGGAGCTGCCGACGGTCCGTGGCGTCGATCACCTCATCCGGCGGCTGTTCCAGAACCTGCTGGCCAACGCGTTGAAACACGCGGACGTGCCCGCCCCGGAGATCCGAGTTTCGGCGAGTCGACGGAACGGCTCCTGGCGGTTCTCGGTCCGAGACGACGGCGTCGGGATCGAGCCCGGCGAACGCGATCGCGTGTTCGATCCGTTCGCCCGCGACCGGCGGACCGGAGACGGCACCGGGATGGGGCTGGCGATCTGCCAGAAGATCGTCGAAGAACATGGGGGGACGATCGGCGTCGACTCGACCCCTGGGGAGGGGACGGAGGTGTGGTTCACGCTCCCGTCGGTCCGGGAGGGGACGCCCGTCGACGACGCCGGCGAGCAAACGACCACCGACGACGCCGAACTGTCGGCCCAGGCCGGGACGACCACCGACGACGCCGAACTGTCGGCCCGAGTCGGGACCGTCACCTACCGCGACGTGGTGGATCGAACGGAGGGGACGGAAGGGCAGGCGGAGGGGAGTCACACGGGCGAGGGAACCGAGCCGCGGTCGGGCTGATACGGACCGCCCTCAGACCGCCTCGATGGCCCGGTCGAGGTCGGCGACGATGTCCGCGGGATCTTCGATACCGACCGAGAGACGCACCAGGTCGTCGGTGACGCCGCTCGCGAGTTTCTCCTCCTGGGTGAGCTGCTGGTGGGTGGTGCTCGCGGGGTGGATGACCAGCGTCTTCGCGTCGCCGACGTTCGCGAGCAGGCTCGTGAGTTCGACCTCGTTGCAGACGGTCTCGGCGGCGTCGTAGCCGCCCTCCAGCCCGAAGGTGATCATGCTCCCGTACCCTCCCTCGAGGTACTCGCTGGCCTCGGCGTGGGTCTCGTGGTCCTCGAGGCCGGGGGAGGTGACCCAGGCGACGTCGGGGTGGTCGGCGAGATACTCCGCGACGACCTGGGCGTTCTCACAGTGGCGATCCATCCGCAACGGGAGGCTCTCGAGTTTCTGGAGGGTGACCCAGGCGTCGAACGGCGACTGCTGGTTGCCCAGATCCCGGAGCCCGCGGGTGCGGGCGGCGATCGCGAACGCCGCCTCGCCGAACGTCTCGTGGAAGTCGACGCCGTGGTAGGCCGGGTTCGGCTCGGTCAGCTCGGGGTAGTCGCCCTCGTCCCAGGGGAAGGTGCCCCCGTCGACGAGAACCCCGCCGATAGTCGAGCCCGCGCCGGTGAGCCACTTCGTCGTCGAGTTCCAGACCAGGTCCGCGCCGTGTTCGATCGGCCGGCAGAGGTAGGGGGTGGCGAAGGTGTTGTCGACGAACAGCGGGGCGTCGTGTTCGTGGGCGATGTCGGCCACGCGGCCGATGTCCGGCGTGACGAGCGCGGGGTTGCCGATCGTCTCTAAGTGGACGTAGGCGGTGTCGTCGTCGATCGCCTCGGCGTAGGCGTCGTAATCGAGGGTGTCGACGAACCGCGTCTCGACCCCGCGCCTCTCGACGGAGTGGCTGAGGTAGGTGTACGTTCCGCCGTACAGCGAGGACGCCGAGACGATGTTGTCGCCGGCCTCCGCGAGGATGAACGTCGCGAGGTCGAAGGCGGCCATCCCCGAGGCGGTCGCCAGCGCGCCCACCCCGCCCTCGAGGCTGGCGATCCGCTCTTCGAGCATCGCGTTCGTCGGGTTCATGATCCGCGAGTAGATGTTGCCGAACTCCTCTAGGCCGAACAGGGCGGCGGCGTGGTCGGTGTCCTCGAAGACGTAGGAGCTCGTCTGGTAGATCGGCGGCGCACGGGAGCCGGTGGCGGGATCGGGCTCCTGGCCGGCGTGGACGCTTCGGGTCGCGAACCGTCGGTCGTCGCTGTCGTCGCTCATACGCCGACAACCGGGCCGAGCGGTTATAATCCCCGTGAATGCCAGCAAATACGGACGCCATCGCTGACGTTGCTCCGGGAGGGTCGGGTTCGGGCGGCGACGGCCTCCGGGGACGGGGGATCCGGTCGACGGCCTCCGCGGACGGGAGGGTTATGTATCCGTGTGAGAAACGGAGCCACGATGAGAGCGTACCTCGACCTCGTCGACGCGGTCCTCTCGAACGGGAGCCACAAGCCGAACCGGACCGGCGTCGACACGATCTCGTCGTTCAGCCGCCACTACGAGGTCGACCTCGGGGCGGGCTACCCCCTGCTCACGACGAAACGGATGGACGGCTACCGCTGGAACTCGATGCTTCACGAGGTCTGCTGGTATCTCTCCGGGGAAGAACACGTCCGGAACCTCCGGGAGGAGACGAAGATCTGGGACGCCTGGGCCGACGAGGAGGGACACCTCGACACCGCCTACGGCCGGTTCTGGCGGCGGTACCCGGTGCCGGAGGGGAACGCTCGGCTCCCCGGAGAGTCCTGGCCCGACGAGGACGATCCGTGGACCACGACCGAGGCCGACGGCCGGCGGACGTTCGACCAGCTCGGCTACGTCGTCGACACGCTCGCCGACAGCCCGAACTCCCGTCGGCTCGTGGTCGACGCCTGGCACCCCGCGAACGCGGCTGGATCGACGCTGCCGCCGTGTCACTACACGTTCGCCTTCAACGTCCAGGGCGACCGGCTCAACTGCCATCTCACTCAGCGGTCGGCCGACGTCGCCCTCGGGGTCCCGTTCAACATCGCGGCCTACGCGTTGCTCACGGAGGTCGTCGCCGGCCAGGTCGGCCTCGAGGCGGGCACGTTCGCCCACACGCTCGTCGACGCCCACGTCTACTGTGGCCGGGGGGATCGCGGCGCGTGGTACGCCGAGAACCTCGAGGCCCTCCAGTCCCGGCTCGCGGCCGTCGAGGACCCCGAGGGCTACCGCGACGTGCGGGCGTGGCTCGAGTCGACCGCGCCGCCGGAGGCCGAGGGCGACGAGCGTCTCGATCACGTGCCCGAGCTGCTCGAGCAGCTCTCCCGGGAACCCATGGAGCGTCCGGAACTCGCGGTCGCCGACGTCTCGATCGACGAGCTGGCCTACGAGGACGTCGAGCTCCGGGGGTACGACTCCCACGACGGCATCCGGTTTGCGGTGGCCGAATGAGCGACCGGCCGACGGACGCGGGATCCGAGGAGGGCCAACCGACCGACGCTGGGCTCGGGAACGAGCCGACGGCAGATGGCTCCGGGAACGAGCCGACGGCGGACGACTCCCTCGAGACCGACCTGGAGCTCGCCGCCATCGTTGCCGTCGCCGAGAACGGGGTCATCGGCGTCGACGGCGGGATGCCCTGGCACCTCCCGGCGGATCTGAAGCGGTTCAAGCGGCTCACGACGGGCCACCCCGTGATCGTCGGCCGGGTGACCTACGAGAGCGTCCTCGAGGCCCTCGGCGAGCCGTTCCCCGGCCGGACGACGGTCGTGCTCACGCGCCGCGAGCCGGACGTCCCCGCGGGCGTCGTCGTCGCGGGCGATCCGGCGGCGGCGCTCGCGGCCGCCGAGCGCGACGCCCGCGAGCGCAGGGTCGATCGGATCTTCGTTGCCGGCGGCGCGACGGT
>PUPA01000087.1 GCA_003552885.1 Natrialbaceae archaeon | reverse complement strand
CGGACCGTGCCCCCTGGAGAACCGAGATGTTCTGCTCACGAAGCTCCGCGTCGGCGTAGACGAACGCCGTTCCAGCGGCGAAAACGAACAGGAGGTATCCCAGCGGCGCGTACCGCTCTACAGAGAAGCAAGGCGAGTGCCTCGGGGCTTGACCCCGAGGGTGAAGCCGACATGAAGGTTTATTAATAAACAAATCGTACATAGAATCACAGTCAGAGAACCCAAAAGACGGATTAAGGACCTTAATCCAACGCTGGCTGCGGCCGCTTGAGTTTGGAAATGCGACACCCCTCAAAACCTTGCCACAGCAAGTGAGACGGGTGTTGTCGGGCGGGGTGGAGCCGCCGACCCTCACGGACACACCGAGTGTTCGGGTGTTAATTCCAGCCAACCTTCACAGGAAGGTCGAGGGGAATTAAAATCGCCTGTTTGGGTGCGGTGTAGACCCAAAACGGTGAAGCCTCGGGGCTTGCCCCCGAGGTACTTCACACCCATGCCCCCCGATCACCATTCGAGAGAATAACACTTTCGCAGCTTCTCCTCCGGCGAACTCGGAGCGAACCGGTCGAAATCGAGCCAGTCGTCGTGTCGCCGGCGGCGTCAGTACGTCCAGTACAAGAGCAGGTAGACGACGACTCCGAGGGCGAACGAGACGAGCCACAGCGAGGCCGCGACGCGGCCGACGGTCGCGTGTGGGCTCCGCCGAAGGTCGGCGATCGGACGCGAGGCCGCGAGCAGGAGGACGTAGTACAGAAGGGGAACGCAGACCACCGCCAGTCCGATGTGGACGGCGAGCACGGGCAGGTAGACGAACCGCTCGACCGTCGCGGGACCGGGGAAGGAGGCGGGACCGCCCATCGCGATCAGCCGGTAGAGATAGAGGACGAGGAAGGCCACGAACAGCACGAAGGCGGTCACCATCGCCGCCCGGTGGCGGTTTACGTTCCCACGGCGGATCGCCCGCCAGCCGAAGGAGATGACGGCGATCGCGGCGAGGCTGATCGCCGCGTTCGCGTGGGGGATGGCGGCGAGCAGCCACTCTGGCGTCGCCGGCAAGACGGCGCTGGGGATCGCCCCGCCGGCCGCACCGAACACGAGCGCGAGGGAGACGATCGTCAACAGCCCGGTCAACGCCGGGACGCGATCTCGGGGGACGAGCTCCATGTTTCGGGATTCGGCCGCGCGAACAAATCCGTTGTGGAACGATCGCCGATCCGGGGAGAGGCGAGCCGTCGTGGGTGCGGACTTATGTTCGTGGCGTCGGTGGTACCCACATGGCACGTGAAGACACGACAGATGGCGGTGCGACGATCGCGTTTTTCCCGGAGGCGGCTTACGGGCCCGCGCTCAACTCGGTGGGGATCGCCCAGGCCTGTCGCGAACGGGGCCACGAGCCGGTGTTCATCACGGATCCGGGGATGGAGGGGGTGTTCTCGGAGTACGGCTTCGAAGAACACCACGTGAACATGTCCGAGCCGATGCCCCCGGAGGAGAAGGCCCGCTACTGGGACGACTTCATCAACCGCCACATCCCGAACTTCGACCTCGAGCCGATCGAACAGGTCGACAACTACATCGTCGAGTGCTGGGAGGCGATCGTCGACACGGCAGTGTGGGCGGAAAAAGAGCTCCCGGAGACGCTCGCGGAGATCGAGCCGGACCTGATCTGTGTCGACAACGTCGTCCTGTTTCCGGCGACGAAACGATACGGCGTCCCCTGGGTCCGGATCGTCTCCTGTACGGAAAACGAGATCCCCGACCCGGAGATCCCCCCGCAGCTGTCTGGCTGTCGGGCCGACGACGAGGAGTGTTTCCGGGCGTTTCGCGAGCGGTTCGAGGAGGTCGTAGAGCCCGTCCACGAGGAGTTCAACGAGTTTCTCGAGGAGTGTGGCGAGGAGCCGTACCCCCTCGGTCAGTTCTTCGAGCCCTCCCCGCACCTGAACCTGCTGCTCTACCCCGAGCCGCTGCAGTGGGAGCGACGCGATCCGCTCGATCCCGACCGGTTTCGGTATCTCGAGGGCTGTGTGCGCGAGGAGGAGTCCTACGAGGTTCCCGCGTTCGAGGGCGGCGAGGACGATCCCCTGTTGTACCTGAGTTTCGGCAGCCTCGGGGCCGGCGACACCGAGCTGATGGCCCGGCTGATCGAGTTCCTCGGCGGCCAGCCCTACCGGTGTCTGGTCAACGTCGGCGAGTACGGGGACGCCTACGGGGAGCTGCCGGACAACGTCGTGATCGACTCCTGGTTCCCCCAGCCGTCGGTGATCGACCAGGCCGACGTCGTCGTCCACCACGGCGGCAACAACACCACCAACGAGTGTCTGTACTTCGGGACGCCGGCGATCGTCATGCCGTACGTCTGGGACGGCCACGACAACGCCACCAGGGTCGACGAGACCGGCCACGGGATCGGGCTCCACCGGTCGTCGTGGACCGATGGCGAGCTGGCCGGGGCGATAGAGCGCTGTCTCGCCGATCCGACGATCCGGGACACGCTCGCGGAGACGTCGGCGCACATGCAGTCCGCCGACGGCCCCCGGAAGGCCGCACGCCTGCTGGAGGGGGTACTCGATGACTGAGTCCGACGCCGGCGTGACTTCGGTCGCCGACGTGGCCGCGATCGCCGACGCGGCGACCGTCGACGACCTCGAAGACTGGGGTCCCGTCGAGCGACCGATCGAGGGAGAGTCACACACCTCCGGGCTGGTCCTCCACCGGGAGCCGGACGGCCGGTTCGAGTGTGGCGTCTGGGTGTGTACGCCCGGGCGCTGGGAGTGTCGGGTCGAACGCGGGGAGTTCTGTCAGTTCCTCGCCGGCCGGGCCACCTACGTCCACGACTCCGGGGACGTCCTCGAGGTCGAGCCGGGGACCGCCGCTTACTTCCCGGCGGGCTGGACCGGCGAGTGTACGGTCCGGGAGACGGTACGGAAGACGTACGTGATCGAATGACTGATGACTTCGATCCGTTCGGCCGCCAGCTGTTCGTCGACGGCGAGTACCACGAGAGTCGGTCGACGGAGGTGATCGAGGTTCGGAACCCGGCGACGCTCGAGGTCGAAGGCGAGGTCGCCGTCCCGACCGAGGGGGAGGTCGACGAAGCGATCGAACGCGCGCGGGTCGCCCAGCGGGCGTGGGGTGGGCGGGACGCGACGGATCGTGCGGCCGTCCTCCACGGGGTCGCCGACGTGCTCGACGACCCCGATCCGGACGTCGCCGAGCTGTTGAGCCGCGAGCACGGCAAACCCTACCCCGAGGCGACCGGCGAGATCGCCAACGTCGCCGGCGTCTTCCGGTACTACGCGGAGCTGGCCCGCCACGACGCCGGCACCCAGCCCGGCGCCACCGCCCCCGCCAGCCACCAGTTCGCCCGAACCTTCCCCTACGGCGTCAGCGTCCACGTCGTCCCCTCGAACTACCCGATCCTGCTCGCCTGCTGGACGGTCGCCGCCTCGCTGGCCGCCGGCAACGCCGCGCTCGTCAAGCCGAGCGAGGAGACCTCGCTCTCGACGCTCCGATTTCTCTCGAACTTCGGGGCGCTCCCCGACGGGCTGGTCTCGTGTGTCACCGGCGATGGCGAGGTCGCCCAGCGGCTGATCCGGTCGCCGGGAACCGACGTCGTCGCGTTCACCGGCGGCGTCGAGACCGCGAGGGAGGTGTACGCGGCCTGTGCGGCGGGGCTGAAACCCTGCGTGATCGAAGCCGGCGGCAACGATCCGCTGATCGTCACGGAGAACGCACCCATCGAGGTCGCGATCGCCGGCTCGGCGACGGCCGCCTTCCACCTCTCGGGGCAGGTCTGTACGTCCGCCGAGCGGCTCTACGTCCACGACGCCGTCCACGACGAGTTCGTCGACGGCCTCGTCGAGTTCGCCGAGGGGTTGCGGATCGGCGAGGGGCTGGGCGAAAGCGAGATCGGTCCGCTGGTGAGCGAGCGGGCCCGCGACCGGGTCGCCGCGCTGGTCGACGACGCCGTCGCGTCGGGGGCGACCCTCGCCTGTGGCGGCCCCTCGGACCGCGAGGTCGGCTGGTTCTACGAGCCGACGGTGTTGACCGACGTCGACGACGGGATGGCGGTGATGAACGAGGAGGTGTTCGGCCCCGTCGCGCCGGTCCGTCGCGTTTCGACTCTCGAAGAGGCGATCGCCCTCGCCAACGACTCCCGCTTCGGTCTCGGGGCCTCGGTGTTCACGACCGACCTGACGGAGGCGATGAGCGCCTACGAGCGCCTCGAGGCCGGGATGGTCTGGATCAACGATCCGATGATCGACAACGACGCGATCCCCTTCGGCGGCTGGAAGAACTCAGGCGTCGGCCGGGAGCTCGGTCGGCCGGGACTCGACGCCTTCCGGCGGACCAAGATGGGCGTCGTCGACTGGGAGCCGGGGGTGAAAGGGTGGTGGTATCCGTACCCCGACGAGTG
>PUPA01000086.1 GCA_003552885.1 Natrialbaceae archaeon | reverse complement strand
TGACCGCGGTGATGAGGGAGGCTCCGACGAGGGTGACGACCGTGATCAGCGGGAAGAAACCGATCCCGCCACGGGCCGAGAGGACGGCGAGCGCCACGAGGGTCACGACGAGCGCGCCGGTTCCGATGGCCGCGAGGGGGTAGGCGTAACTCGAGACGGTCCCTCGCCGTTCGAGCCCGACGGCGACAACCATCGCCAGCACCGCCACGATGGCGACGACGACGTAGATGAACGGGCTGATCAGCAGCGCCGACCACGGCAGCGGGACGAGCAGGTCCGCCTGGACGTTCGCGTCCTCGACGGTCCGGAGGGCTCCGCCGAACAGCATGAACGGAAACAACCCGTAGAAGGCCGCCCGGTAGCGGTCGAGCTCGAGCCGCTCGATGACGAAGTAGATGCCGACCAGGAGCAAGAGCAACGTCGGGATGTAGCCGGCGTAAGACTGCCAGGTGTATCCCGGCGACGCCGTCGGCCCGTCGTCCGGGCCGGCGTCGGCACACTCGACCTGTTCGCCGCCGGCCCAGGCGACACAGCTCCAGCCGTTGGCGTCGGCGACCACCGGTCCCCAGTAGTACTGCCAGATGACCTCGACGTAGACCCGCTGTGGGAAAGCCCACGCGGCGGCGGCGATCGCTACCGTCACCGCGAGGACGGTAACGGCCCACAGCCGGACGGGCCCCACGCGATCGAGGAGTTCCTCCATCACCGCAGTTCTACGGGCCCCACCGTTTACGATTTCCGGTTTCGTGCGTCCGGCGCGCCCGAGCCTCGCGGCGTCGTCGGCCGGTCCCGACCGGGCGGTGGCCGACACGACCTCCCGGGTCAGTCGCCGTCGCCCACGGCGTCGCGGGCGGCCTCGACCTCGCGGGCGGCCTCGAGGACGGTCCCATGCAGTGGGCCGCTCGAGGCGACGAGGCCATCGCCGTCGTGACGCCAGGGGTCGCCGGCCAGGTCGGTGACGGTCCCGCCGGCCTCGCGGATCAGGTGGACGCCGGCGACCGTGTCCCAGGGGTTGGCGTCGACGTTCGTGAACGCGGCGTCGATCCCGCCGGCGGCGATCGTTGCGAGGGTCGCCTGGGCACAGCCCATCCGGTGGAGGTCGCCGAACCGGGTGACGATCGCGCGGGTCGCGGCCGCGTACTCCTCGCGACGGTCCATCGGCCACCAGATCAGCGGGCAGGCGGTACACTCCTCGGGGTCGGTCCGTTCGACGACGGCGATCGGCTCGCCGTTGCGGACGACGCCGTGCGAGCCGGCGTGGTAGACGTCCCCGAGCGCCGGGAGGACGATCGCCGCGGCGACGGGCTCGGCGTCGACGACGGCCGCGACGGCGGTGGCGAACGTCGGGATCGCCCGGACGTAGTTGTGTGTGCCGTCGATCGGGTCGACGATCCAGGCGGGACCCTCGGCGGGGACCTTCGAGGGCTCTTCGTCTTCCTCCCCGACGATCGGCTCGCCCGGAAACGCCTCCGCGATCGTCGCCGCCACCGCGGCCTGGGCCTCCCGGTCGGCCTCCGTGACGACGTCGGTCTTTGCACCCTTTCGCTCGACCGCGATCGCCGTCCGAAACCGCTCGTCGGCGACCGACGCGCCCGCCCGGGCGGCCGTCAGGGCGACCTCGTGCCGTCGCGTTCGCGAGCCACTCATTGGCTTGCGTGGCCACCACACCGGCAAAGAGCCACCGGTTCGGGCCGCGGTCGGTCCAGCGTGATCGATCGCGTCTTTCCGACCCCGGAGCCGGCACTCGACAGCCGCGGCTGGAACGTTCCAGGCCGTCCGCGAAGTTGCGAGGGCAAGAGCGCGCTCTTGCGGCACTGTCCGACAGTGCGAGGGGAGGGAGTCGAACCCACGAACTCCTACGAGAGCGGATCTTGAGTCCGCCGCCGTTGGCCACTTGGCTACCCTCGCACGCGGCCGACGGTAGGCGACACCACGTCTTGAATGACCCGATTGTCCGATCCGGGCGACCCGGACGAGTTCTCGAATCCGGGCGGTCCGGACGCGTCACGAACCCGGACGACCCGGACGCGTTCTCGAGTCCGCGCGATCCTGATTCGCCTCGAACGGTCCACGGCGACGGGACCGCCGGTAAACACTTACTTCGCAGAGCCCTAGTCGTCGGCATGATCGAACTGGTCTTGGAGAACCTGCCGCTCGTGTTGCTGGGGGCGGGCCTCGCGCTGATGGCTCTCGAGGCCCTCTCGCCGGGAGCACACTTCATCGTCCTCGGTGTCGCACTCGCCGGCGCCGGGCTGATCGGGGTGCTCGTGGGGGCGGTGTTCCCGATGCTCGCGGCGCCGCTGGTGCTCGCCGCGCTGACCCTGACGTTCGGCGCGGCCGCCGCCTGGGTGTACCGAGAGTTCGACTTCTACGGCGGCAAGGGGACGGCACAGACGAGCGACTCGGGGACGCTCGCTGGCTCGGTCGGTTACGTCACCGAGACCGTCACCGAACAGGGCGGCGAGGTGAAACTCGAGAGCGGCGGCTTCGCGCCGTACTACAGCGCCCGGTCGACCGACGGGACGATCGCGGAAGACGAGAAGGTGATCGTCCTCGATCCGGGCGGCGGAAACGTCCTCACCGTCACGCCGTACGGGGCCGTAGAGGAAGACGAGATCGACCGCGCGCTCCGCCGGGAGGCGGTCAGACAGGCCGAGGAGGCCGGCGAAGCCGACGAGGAGTCCCTGGAGGACCTAGAACGGCGTCTCGAACGGTCGACCGAAGAGCGGGTCGCCGAGACCGACCGCGAGTGAATTGACGCTCCGTTCAAGCGAACGTTTTTGACCTTACCCCCGTAAGGTAAGTACATGTTCCCCGAAGCCACGATCCTGCAAGTAGACCTCGGCACCGCCGGGCTCGCAGTCGGCGCGCTCGTGTTGGTCGTCGTGATCGCTGCCCTGATGAGCGCGATCGAGATCGTCAACGCTTACGAGAAGCGTGCGTTGACGGTGTTCGGCGAGTACCGGAAACTGCTCGAGCCGGGTATCAACTTCGTGCCGCCGTTCGTCTCGAAGACCTACAAATTCGACCTGCGCACACAGACCCTCGACGTCCCCCGCCAGGAGGCGATCACCCGAGACAACTCGCCGGTGACCGCCGACGCCGTCGTCTACATCAAGGTGATGGACGCGAAGAAGGCGTTCCTCGAGGTCGACGACTACAAACGCGCCGTCTCGAACCTCGCCCAGACGACCCTCCGTGCCGTCATCGGTGACATGGAGCTCGACGACACGCTCTCGAAGCGAGAGGAGATCAACGCCCGCATCCGCACGGAGCTCGACGAGCCCACAGACGAGTGGGGAATCCGCGTCGAGAGCGTGGAGGTCCGCGAGGTCAACCCCTCGAAGGACGTCCAGCGCGCGATGGAACAACAGACCTCCGCCGAGCGCAAACGCCGTGCCATGATCCTCGAGGCACAGGGTGAGCGCCGCAGCGCCGTCGAGAAGGCAGAAGGTGACAAACAGTCGAACATCATCCGCGCCCAGGGTGAGAAACAGAGCCAGATCCTCGAGGCCCAGGGTGACGCCATCTCGACCGTCCTGCGGGCCCGCTCGGCCGAGTCGATGGGCGAGCGCGCCGTCATCGAGAAGGGCATGGAGACCCTCGCCGAGATCGGCCAGAGCGAGTCCTCGACGTTCATCGTGCCCCAGGAGCTCTCCTCGATGGTCGGCCGCTACGGCAAACACCTCAGTGGCAGCGACGTCAAAGAGAACGGCCACGTCCTCGACAGCCTGGAGTTCGACGACGAGACCCGCGAGCTGATCGGCCTCGACGACATCGCCGAGATCATCGGCGAGATCGACGAGGAGGCCGAACTCGACATCGAGGCGATGGAACAGCAAGCCCAGGCGATCCAGGAGGGCGAGGACACGGCCGAGATCAAAGACCCCGACGAGGTCATAGAAGAGATGGACCAGGAGTTCACCAGCTAGCCGTGACACTCAGCTGCCGGTGAACGAAACGGGCCGAAACGCGTTTTAGTCGTGGTCCCCTCCGTGCGGGTAGATGGGGTCGCGAGATGGGGTCGACGAGAGAAAACGGGCGACGCTGAGACGCTTTGCCGCCCTCGGGGCCGCGGCGCCGGTCGTCGGCTTTCCCGAGCGTGCGAGCGCCGATCCGGGCGACAGCGCCGCCCGCGACGCGATCGCCGGCTACCTCGCGGCGACCCCCGGCGCACACTTCTCGAAGATCAGAGACGACCTCCAGCTCGGGACGGGGGAGGCCCAACACCACCTCAGACGGCTCGAGGAGGCCGGTGTGATCGAGAGCTACGCCGACGGCGACTACAAGCGGTTCGTGCCGGCCGGCCGGTTCGACGAGTTCGAGCGGACCGCACTCGGCTACCTCCGTCGGCCGACCCCCAGGGGGATGCTCGTCGAGTTGCTCTCGACCCCGGAGGCGACCGCGAGCGAGCTGGCC
>PUPA01000065.1 GCA_003552885.1 Natrialbaceae archaeon | reverse complement strand
GGGTCGGCGACGACGAGCGCGGCCCTTAACTCCGTCGGGTTCGGACGTGGCGTCGATGACCGACCCGCGTTCGTTCTGCCCCCGCTGTGGGGCCGCCGTCCCCGACAGACGCGACCGGCCCGCGGATCCGCTCCGGCCGGACGCGGAGGTCGACCTCTGTGACGACTGTTACTTCGAGGGGTTCGCGTTCGTCGACGCCCCCGACCGGATCGAGGTCGGCGTCTGCTCGACGTGTGGCGCCGTCCACCGCGGCCGGCGGTGGCTCGACGTCGGCGCCAGAGACTACACCGACGTCGCGATCGACGAGGTGAGCGAGGCGCTCGCGGTCCACGTCGACGTCGAGGACGTCAGCTGGGTGGTCGAACCCGAGGAGGTCGACCCGAACACGATCCGGATGCACTGTCGGTTCTCCGGGGTCGTCCGCGGGACGCCCGTCGAGGAGACGGTGACGGTGCCGGTGAAGATCTCCCGGGGAACCTGCAGCCGGTGTGGACGGATCGCCGGGGACTACTACGCGAGCGTGGTCCAGCTGCGTGCGGAGGAACGGACCCCCTCCGCGGAGGAGATCGAGCGGACCCGGGAGATCGCCGACGATACCGTCGCGGAGATGGAGGCCACCGGCGACCGGAACGCGTTCGTCACCGAGGCGACCGAGACCGACGACGGCCTCGACCTGAAGCTCTCGACGAACAAGATCGGCCGGAAAGTCGCCGACAGGGTCACGACGGAGTTCGGCGGCACCGTCTCCGACTCCGAGACGCTCGTCACCGAAGACGAGGACGGAAACGAGGTCTACCGGGTCACCTTCGCGGTCCGACTCCCGCCGTACCGACCCGGCGACGTGATCGACCCGGACGACGACGGGGGACCGGTGCTCGTCCGCAGCGCCCGTGGCAACCTCAAGGGAACGCGACTGACCACCGGCGAGCGCTACGAGGCGAGCCACGAGGAGGGAAACGCCCCGGAGGCACGCCGACTCGGCCGTCGCGAGGACGCCGCGGAGACGCCCGTCGTGACCGTCGAGGACGACCACGCCGTCCAGGTGCTCGACCCGGAGACCTACGAGGCGAAGACGATCGCCCGCCCCGGATACCTCGATCCCGACGCCGAGACCGTCCCGGTGTTGCGAAGCCGCGCCGGCCTCCACGTCCTGCCCGAGGATGGCTGAGGAGGGTCCCGACCGGGCGGACAGTGGGTCCGCCGTAGAGGGGGCGGACGATCACCTGGCCGCCGTCGTGGCGAAATCGCGCGTCGACGCCGCCCTCGACTCCCTGCGGGCGGAGGGCGTCTACGACGACTCCCGGGGGATCCGCGAACACGACGAGGGGACGGTCTCCCTGCCGGTGACGCGACCGCCGACGGCGACCGGCTGTCGCGCGGTCGTCCGCCAGCTCGACCCCGACTTCCGCCGGCGGGGCCTCGAGGACCTGCTCGCCGACCGCGGCTGGCCCGGAGAGGCGATCGCCGCCGCTCCCGGCTCGTGGGCCGTCGTCGGCTCCGTCGTGGTGGTCTCGGTGCCCGAAGGGTTCCCGACCGACCGCGAACGGGAGCTGGGGGAGACCCTGCTCGCACTCCACGGCGAGGCCGACGCCGTCCTCGCCGACGGGGGGATCGCCACCGCGGGGCGAGCCGGCAGCCTCCGGGAGCCGCGTCGGCGACACCTCGCGGGTTCGCGGGACACGGAGACGGTCCACGTCGAACACGGCACCCGATACGTCCTCGATCCCGCGCGAGTGATGTTCTCGCCGGGCAACGAGGCCGAGCGGGTCCGGATGGGCGAGCTCGTCGAGCCTGGCGAGCGCGTCTTCGATATGTTCGCCGGGATCGGCTACTTCACGCTCCCGATGGCCCGGGCCGGCGCGCGGGTGACGGCGACGGAGATCAACCCGACGGCCTTCCGATATCTGCTCGAGGGCGCCGCCCTGAACGGCGTGACCGGACGCGTAGACGCCTTCCGGACTGACTGTCGTGCGCTCGCCGACCGGGTGACCGCCGACCGGATCGTGATGGGGTACTACGGCGTCGGAGTCGACACGTCGACCGGAGGGGGCGACGACGGAGACGACGGGACGGACGATGGAGACGACGGGACGGACGATGGAGACGACGGGACGGACGATGGAGACGACGGGACGGACGATGGAGACGACAGCATGGGCGGTCGGACCGACGAGGCCCACGAGTTCCTCCCGGCGGCGCTTTCGGCGCTCGAGGGCGGCGGCGTCGTCCACTACCACGAGGCGGTCCCCGAGTCGCTGCTGTGGGAGCGTCCCCGGTCGCGGCTCGAACGGGCGACCGACCGGGCGGGCCGGACGCTCGAGGGACTCGAGTGCCGGCGGGTGAAAAGCCACAGTCCCGGGGTCGTCCACGTCGTCGTCGACGCCCGGATCGGCGAGCGGCCCTGACGCGGCCGGTCCCGATGGCCCCGCCGATCCTGACACGGCCGGTCCCGATCGTTCGCCGATCGGTCGTGAACTTCATGACCGTCGGGCGTGAACGTCGAGGTATGAGCACGATGAGTAAGTTCATGGCGTTGCTTTTCGCCGTGTTGATGGCGACGTCGATGATCGCCATGCCGGCGATGTACCTGTTCTAGCCGTCGGTCTCCCAGACGTCGGCGACGGGGCTTCGTCCCCCCCTGACGTCGGCGTCGGGAGCTCCGGCTTGCCGTTTTCCCTCCGGCCGCCGATCCACCGGAGAGCGCCGCTTGGGGATCGAACGCGGGGAGGGCGGGCCGTTCCATCCGGTCTATCGCCTCCCGGAACCAGTCGGGGGTGTCACTCCGGGCGCGCTCGAAGAGGTCGAGCAGGCTCGAGTCGGCGAGATACGTCGCCCCGTAGTCGTCGGGTGCGCGGACGACCCGGCCACAGCCCTGGATCACCGTCCGGAGGGCCGTCCGGTAGTACCACGCCCACCGACCCTCCTCGAGCCGGCGGGCCACCCGCGAGTCGCCCGTGTTCGGGAACGGCGCCTTACAGAGCACCTGCCAGCGGGCGAGCTCGCCCTCGAGGTCCAGGGCCTCCTCCATTTTCACCGAGAGGAAGACGTCGGGCTCGTCCGTGGCCTTCCAGGACTCGAGGGCCCGGTCGCGGTCCTCGCGGTCGTGGCGCCGGAGCCGCTGCCCGACGCCGAACTCGACCAGCAGCGTCTCGAGCCGGTCGGCGATCGCGTAGGAGTGAGCGTGGACCAGCCCCTTCTCCTCCGGGTGGGCCGCCATGATCCGGACGATCGTCCGGGCGACTTTCGGGAGGCTCTCCTCGCGGTGCTCGTAGGTCATCTTCCCCCGGGTGACGTCGTAGAGCGGTCGGTTCTCCACGGGGAACGTGTGGGGGACGTCGACGAGGGCGACGCGCGAGGGATCGAGGCCGACCCCTCGACAGAACGCCGCCTTGTCGAGGATCGTCGCCGAGAGCAACGCGAAGCGGTTGCCCCGATCCCAGACCGTATGCCGGAGATAGCGGGCTGGGTCCATCGGCTTGATCGTCAGCGGGCCGCCGGTCCCGTCGGCTCCGTCGCTGCCACGCCCGGACGTCCCGCTGTCGCCGCCACGCCCGGACGTTCCGGTCCCATCGTCGGTCCCGGCGTTTCCGGCTCCGCCGTCGGGCGCGGCCTGATCGACCAGCCACGTCGTCGGGCTCTCCGGGTCCCGGTAGTCGGCGACGAACCACTCGAGCTCGCCGATCAGCTCGCCGAGGCGGTCGCGCTCGCTCACCTCCGCCGGAGTCAGCGACTCCGTCGCCACCAGCCGTTCCTTCCGGCGGCGACAGACCGCCGCGAGGGTCTCCGCGTAGCGGGCGGTCCGTTCGACCCCGTCGACCGCCGGCACCCGAAGCTCGTCCCAGAACGGCACCGTCCGGGGTCCGAGCTCGATCGTGGCGTACATCTCGGCCCACTCGGCGAGGCCGTGGGCCTCGTCGATCACGACGACGTCGCGTCTGCCGAACAGCTCGCTTCCCGCGGTCTGCATGAAGTACGCGAGCGTCATGGCCGCGATCGAGCGGTTCGCGGCGATCGACCGGTCGGAGAAGTACGGACAGCGGTGTTTCACCGAACAGTCGTAACCCCGCTCGCGGACGCAGGGGGCCCGGTTTACGCGCGTGTCGAGCTCGCCGGGGAGGATGCACGTGTAGTTGGATTTCCCCCGGACGATACTCAGGTCGGCGAGCAGCCTCTCGCCCGCGACGTCGTCGAGCTGGGAGACCTGCGGGGTCGTGTAGTAGGCGCCGGTCGCCTCGGCCGGCGCCGCCTCGTCGACCCGGCGGGAACAGCCCGCGACGGCACGCGCCAGCAGGGACTTGCCGCTCCCGGTGGGTGCACGCACCAACACGACCTCGTTGCCCGCGAGGAAGGCGTCGCGGATCTCCCGGAGGGCCCGCTCCTGGTTGCCGCGGTAACTCGGCGCGGGAAACTCCGCGAAGATCCGCTC
>PUPA01000025.1 GCA_003552885.1 Natrialbaceae archaeon | reverse complement strand
GTCGGTCGCCTCGACGGCTGCGATCCGGTCGGCCGCGAGCACGCCACGGGCGCTCTCGACCAGCGCCAGGATCGGGACCGGGTGGCCCGCGTCGGCGAGCGCGGAGGCGAGGGCCTCGACGTCCGACGGCGAGGCGACCTTCGGCGCGACGACGGCGTCCAGGCGGATCCCGTCCCCGAGGACCGCCGCCAGATCCTCACTCGCCCCCGAGCCGACGGGGTTGACACGGAGACAGACCTCCGCGTCGGGATCGAACGACGGATCGGCGAGACAGTCACGGACGGTCTCGCGGCCGCGTGCCTTTCGTCCCGGCGCGACGGCGTCCTCGAGGTCGAACACGAGGACGTCCGCGCCGGATCCGGGGGCCTTCCGCATCATCTCCGGGCGGTCGCCCGGCGTAAACAGGACGCTCCTGCGTACCATACCCGACGGTCACGGCCGCCCCAGTTCACTCTGTCGGACGGGGGCCTCCTCGGCGACCGCGGCTCGGCTTCCGGTCGTATTCGGCGACCGAGGGTCGGTTCTCGGCCGGTCCCGGCGACCGAGGATGGCTGTCCTCCCGGCGACCGAGGATGGCTGTCCTCCCGGCGACCGAGGATGGCTGTCTTCCCGGCGACCGAAACTCGGCTTCCGACCGGCCCCGGCGATCGGCTTCGAAAGAGTTTCGACCCCTGGACCGGCAGGAACGGTCATGAAGGACGTCCTCTTCCAGTTCGAGGAAGGACTGCTCCCGCCGGCGGTCGTGCTCGCGACGGGTCTGCTGGTCGTCGTGTTCACCCTCGGGCTGGCGATCCGACTCCTGTTGCTGGCGCTGTGATCGGTAAGAGCTCCTCGGACTCAGATCGAGGCCCTCTCGGCTTCGACCTGTACGAGGTACGAACGGTCGTCGGCGTACGGCTCGACGGCCGCTATCGCTTCCGCGGTTCCGATCCGGTTCAGCGCCCACGCGGCGCTCGCCCGGACGGTGTCGTCTTCGTCCTCGGCGAGGACGGTCGAGAGCGGCTCGATCGTCCGGGTGTCGCCGATCAGCCCGAGCGCGCGTGCGGCCCAGCTTCGGACGTCTGCCTCCTCGGCGGTCAGCTGCTCGACGAGCGGTTCGACGGCCTCCTCGGCGCCGATCCGCCCGAGCGCGAGGAACGTCGGCCGCTGTAACGGCGGGTTCGAGTCGACGAAGTTCGTCAGCGTCTGGACGACGGTGTCGTCTGCGACGCCGATCCGCCCGAGGGCGGTGATCGCCACCTCGTCGCGGCGTTTCGCCAGCCCGAGCACCGGCTCGATCGCCGCCTCGTCGCCCATCCGGCCGAGGGCCTCGAGGCAGTGTTCCTGCATGAACTCCGAATCGAACGCCTCCAGGGCGAGCGCCACCATCTCCACGTTCCCGCGTTTCTCGTGGACCTTTATCGCGGACCACTCCGGGGGGAAGTCCTTGACGTGGTCGAGCACGTCGTAGAACCCCTCGCGTCGCAGCTGCTCGCGGATTTCGAGGTCGTCCCAGCGGGTCGCCGCCTCGACGTCACCGGCCAGCCCGTCGGTCGCCTCGAGGAGGTCGGCGATGACCTCGGCGTCGCCGTCGGGGTCGAGCCCGTCGGCCTCGACCGCCTCGCCCGCGGCCCCGAGGGTCGCGACCAGCCGCGTCGGCACGTCCTCGCCGTCGGCGAGCAGGGAGAGGTCGGCCTCGAGGAGGGGGTCGACCGCGGAGAGGAAGCCGTCGACGGCTTCGATCAGCTCGGCGTGGCCCTCCTCGGTCCAGCGGGTGCCCTCGACCTCGGCGGCCGCGTCGTCGATCTCGCCGATCACGTCTTCGGCGTACGGGCCGCGTCGGTCCTCGACGCCGGTCTCGACGTCGTCGACCCGTCCCTCGAGCTCGTCGATCTCCCCGTCGAGGGCTTCGAGGTCCGCCTCGACGGACTCGAGGTCGGCCTCGAACGCCGCGATCGGATCGTCCTCTCCGTCCCCACTGCCGTCGTCGGCTTCGGCGTCCCCGTCGTCGGCTTCGGCGTCCCCGTCGTCCGGAACCTCGAGCTCGTCGAACTCCTCGCGGATCCCCTCGAGGTCGGCCTCGGCGGAGTCGAAAGACTCCCGGAGCCCGGAGAGCTCCTCGGCGACGGGTTCGAGCTCGGCTTCGACTCCGTCGAGGTCGTCTTCGGTTTCGGCGTCCTCGAGGCTCTCCTCGACGGGTTCGAGGGCCTCCCCGACGGGTTCGATCCCCTCGCGGATCGGCTCGAGCTGCGGCGGGATCGCCTCCAGGCGCTCTCCCAGCTCAGCGACGGCCGTCTCGGGGTCGACCGCTTCGTCCTCGCTCATCCTCTCACCCGGCGGACGACCGCCGAGACGCTGGCCGTAATCATGCCCGAAGATGTGATCAGGAAACCCCTAAGCGTTTCCATGCCGGACCGGTGGGACGGCCGCTACGGGTCACGCCGGGCCCGGTCACCCCAGGGATCGGCCGTCGCCCCAGTAGAGCCACGGCGCGAACAGCATGTACGCGAGCCCGAGAGTCAACAGTGCGAACGGGAACGTCCGTCCGGCGAACCCCGGGATCAGGATCGCGAGCACGTGGACGACGCCCATGATCAGGGCGTCGCGGGCGAGCAACTCGGGGTAGCGGACCGTCGACACCATCAGGTAACAGAACGCGAGCGTGATCCCGAGGACGAGCCAGGGGTCGGCGGCGCCGGCGAGTATCGCCGCGCCGAGGATCGTCGCCGCGAGGGTGGTCTGGATCCCCTCGGTGTACCGCTCGTCGGTGTCGTAGGCGGTGTACAGCCCCAGCCTGGCGACGGCCATCGCGACGAACAGTCCACAGACGGCGCCGACGACGACCAGCTCCGGAGAGAAGGCGTCGATCTCGAGGCCCAGCCCGTCGGTGACGACGACGACCGCGAGCACCGCCGGCGCGACCCCGAAGGAGGCGACGTCGGCCAGCGAGTCGAGGTGTGGCCCCGCCGGGGTGCCGCCGTACCGCCGGGCGAGGATGCCGTCGAGCCCGTCGGCGACCGCGGCGAGCAACACCAGCCGGGCGGCCAGCCGGACGTCGGCGAAGGCGACGACGACGGCGAGAAAGCCGAGTGCGGCGTTGGCGATCGTCACCGCGTCGGCGACGCCGAACCGGCCGACGAACCGGGGGAGCATACTCCCGGAATCCGAGCCACGGCTCTTACGTGTTTTCGTTTTCGGGCCGTCGGTGTCCCGCCACCCGGTTCCCGACGATCGGGACGGACCAGACGGGTTATATTCGGCCGTCCCCAACGCCGGACGATGAGACGTCGAACGTACCTCGCCGCGGTCGGCACTGGCGGGCTCGCCGGGCTCGCGGGCTGTACGACGCTCGGCCGGATGGGGATCCTCCCCGGCGAGGACGACGAGTACGACGTCGGCATGACCAGAAACGAGTTCGTCCCCGAGAAGTACGTCGTCTCCGCGGGCGAGACGGTCGTCTGGATGAACACGAGCGGTGCAGATCACACGGTCACCGGCCAGGGAGTCCCCGAAGGGGAGTACTTCGCCTCCGGCGGCTTCGAGAACTACGACGAGGCGTTCGAGGGCTGGTACGACGACCGCGGCGGCGCGATCACCACCAGGGAGACCTACGAGCACACCTTCGAGGTGCCGGGGGAGTACGACTACGTCTGTATCCCCCACATCGACGCCGGGATGGTCGGCGTCGTCGTCGTGGAGTGATCGGGACGACACCGAGCGGATCGGACCCCGACACCGTGTGACCGGGTAGCTTCGATCGCCCGGCGAGTCGTCCCGTCGGTGTCATCCTTCCTCCAGCGTCGCGATCGTCGCCGCGACGAGCGCCGGATCGTACGTCCAGAGCCCGAAGTACCGGTCCGGATCGCGCTCCTCGGCGAGGAGGGCACACGCACGGCGGTCGTCCCCGCCGCCGTCGTAGGCGACGACCCAGAAGCGATCGACCGCCCAGCCGACGTCGTCGTGGACCGTCGCGTCCGTCCATAGCTCCCCGAGCGGCCCCGGCGGCGCGTAGACGTGGACGTCGAGGTCGGTCTCCCGGAGTATGGCCCGGTAGGTCGCCCGCTGGGCGTCCATCGCCGCCCGCGTCTGGAACGCGACGTGGAGACGCCCCTCCCCGGCGCGGTAGGCCCGCTCTTCGAACTCCCGGGAGGTCGCGAGCAGCTGTCGACGCTCCAGGGAGGCAAACGGCGTCCGCTCGAACAGCTCCCGCAGCTCCCGCTCGCCGTCCGCGTCGCCGAGGACCGGCGGCTCCGTGGGTCCCGCGAGAAACGACTCCAACGACCCGAGGGCGACGGCGCCGCGAAACCCCTCGGCCGATTGGACGACGACGAACGGGCCGGGAACGCCCGCGGGCCGGTCCCGGTGCTCGACGGTCACGTTGTGTCCGGCGAGCGCGTCCGCGAGATCCGTCGGTTCGTCGGCGTAGGTCCGGAGCCAGCGATGGCGTCCCCCGATCCG
>PUPA01000153.1 GCA_003552885.1 Natrialbaceae archaeon | reverse complement strand
TAGCCGTTTACCTTCGCGATCACCGGGGCGTGACAGTCGAAGGGCTTGCGGTACATCCCGTAGAACAGCTCCTGTCGGTCGCGCTGGTGGCCGTGTTCCGCGGCGGTTCCGGCGTACTGGCCGATGTCCGCACCCGCCGAGAATGCGTCCTCGCCCTCGCCGGTGACGACGACGACGTCGATCCCTCTGTCGAGCTGGATCGCGTCGAACGCCCGCCGCAGATCGAGCATGACGGTGTCGTTCATGGCGTTGTACACCTCCGGCCGACGGAACTCGATCGTCGCGACGCCGTCGTCGACGTCGAAACCGATGCTCTCGAACGCGCTGTGACTGACCATACCCCACACACCGCGAATCGAACGAAAAAGGTTGTGAATCTCACCGCGTCGTCACCGACCCGACGGACCTCATCCGTTCGCCGACCCGACCGACTCCACGCACCCACCGCCCGACCGACTCCACGCACCCACCGCCCGACCGACTCCACGAACTCATCGACTCAACGATCCGCCAGCCGGACCCTCACCCCATCGATGGACCACTGCCCGGACCGCCACCGCAAAGGTTTACTCGCCGTGTGCGGACTGGTACGTATGTCCTACCAGATAGCGACGATTCCGGGCGACGGTATCGGTCCAGAGGTCGTATCGGCGACGATTCCGCTGTTCGAGAGGCTGGCAGCCGACCGTGGCGTCGACGTCGAGTTCGTCGAGTACGAGTGGGGAAGCGACCGCTACCTCGAGGAGGGACGGATGATGCCCGAGGACGGCCTCGACCGACTGGAGGGCGCCGACGCGATCCTGCTCGGGGCCGTCGGCCACCCGGACGTTCCGGACCACGTCACCCTCCACGGGCTACTCTTGCCGATCCGCAAGCGGTTCGACCAGCAGGTCTGCAAACGGCCGTCGACCCTCTTCGAGGGCGTCGAGAGCCCGCTGGCGGGGTACTCCGGCGGCGACGTCGACTTCGTCGTCTTCCGGGAGAACACGGAAGGAGAGTACGCAGACGTCGGGGGCCGCGAACACGTCGGCTTCCCCCACGAGGTCGCCGTTCAGACGTCGGTGTTCACCCGGCGGGGCACCGAAGCCATCCTCCGGGCGGCGTTCGCGGCCGCGACCGAACGGGATGGAAAGCTCACGAGCATCACGAAGTCGAACGCCCAGGGACACAGCATGGTGTTCTGGGACGAGCTGGTCGAGGAGGTCGGCTCGGAGTACCCCGAGGTGGAGGTCGAACGGCTGCTGGTCGACGCCGCGAGCATGGACTTCATCCGTCGGCCCGAGGAGTTCGACGTCGTCGTCGCCTCGAACCTGTTCGGGGACATCCTGACCGACATCGGCGCGATCGTCACCGGCAGCATGGGGCTCGCGCCGTCCGGCAACGTCAACGTCGAGGGGGAGTATCCCTCGATGTACGAGCCCGTCCACGGCTCCGCCCCGGACATCACAGGCCAGGGGGTCGCGAACCCGATCGCCACGGTACTCTCCGGGGCCATGCTGTTCGAGGACCTCGGCGAGACGGAGATCGCAGCGACGCTCCGTGGAGCCGTCGAAGGGGTGCTCGCCGACGACGAGGCTCCGCGGACGCCCGATCTCGGCGGCTCGGCGTCGACCGGGGACGTCGTGGCGGCCCTCGAGGGTCGGCTCTAGCCCTCAGTCTGGATCGTGACGACCGGACACGTCGCCTCGAGCAACACTTCCTGGGTCACGCTGCCGAACAGCGCCTTGCCGACGGGGCTTCGCTTTCGCCCGGAGACGACGAGGTAGCTCGCGTCCTCGCGGTCGGCGTACGCGACGATCTCGGTCGCGGGATCCCCGACGAGCCCGACCGGTTCGGCGTCGGCGTCGGTTTCCTCGACCGCCTCGGCGGCGATCTCCGTGGCGATCTCGACGACCTGCTCTCTGGGGACGGTCGTTCCGGTTTCGCTGACGCTCGTACGTTCGAGGTCCACGAACTGTTTTCGCGTCAGCACGTGGACGACCTGCAGGGGCTCTTCGAACGCCGTGGCGAGCCGAGCGGCCGCCTCGACGGTCGGCGGTCCCCGGGCCGTTCGGTCGACTGCGGCAACTACTGCCATGGTCCCGGTAGCACACCCCACGTACATAACGGTTGCCGTCGGCGGCCGACTGGTGTCACACCTACGTCGGCCGACTGGCGGCCACGCCCGGCGTCCGGTCCCCGACGGCCACCAGCCGAGACCGGGTCCAGGCACGGAACGACCGAGCGGGAGACGGTGCATATCCTGGGGCACGTACCCATCCGTTACCTGAGGAAAGATTCATATAGATGGGTTATAACCATGATGGTAGGGCTCGCCGACCATGCCTAGAAAACACACGAAGACGGGAGGGAAGAATCGTTCGATCGCCGCGAGCCGTCGTGGATTCCTGGCCGCCGCCGGCGTGGCGTCCGCGGCCGGCTTCGCCGGCTGTCTCGCGGACGACGACCCGGGGGACGATGACGACGGCGACGCCGACGACGCCGGCGAGTGGGAACCGACCGAGAGCATCCGGAACATCATCCCGTACGACGAGGGCGGCGGAACCGACGTCTACGCGCGCGGTATCGTCGGGTCGCTCACCGACGCGATGGGCGTCGACATCCAGATCGACAACGTCTCGGGTGGGGGCGGATTGAACGGCTTCGGGGAGGCGATCCGCTCCGAGCCGGACGGACACACGATCGTCCAGAGTGCAACCCCACTGGAGGTCACACCGCAGCTGCTGGACGACCCGGGCTTTGACCAGCGCGACCTCGAAGGGATCGCGAACATCGGCCGTTCGACCTGGTGTCTCATCGTCAACGAGGAGTACGAGGGCGAAGTCGAGACGTTCGACGACGTCAAAGAGAAACACAACTCCGGGGAGTGGGACACGATCGGCGTCCAGGAGCCGGGCAGTCCCCAGGACATCATGACGACGATCATGCGTGACGTCGACGAGTTCGCCGACGAGTACGACTGGAACTGGACCGAGCAGGTCCAGTACACCGGCACGGGACCGATCGCCGAGGCGGTGACCTCCGGTGAGGTCCCCTGTGGAATCGGCACGGACGCCGGGACCGAACCCGACGTGGCCGGCGGCGGCGTCTACCCAGTCGTGACGTTCTGGAGCGAGGGAACGGAGGTGTACGAGGACATCCCGTCGATCACCGACGAGGGGTACCCCGACGTGGACTTCATCTCCGGGGTCACCCGCGGAGTCTACGCACCGCCGGAGACGCCGGACGAGATCATCCAGGGACTCACCGAGCGCTTCGAGGAGGCGGTCAACGACGAGCGATACGAGGAGTGGAACGAAGAGACCGGAAACCCCATCTTCTATGAAGGGCCCGAGGAGGCGAACGCGGCGATCGACGACGCGTTCGAGGCCCTCGAAGAGATCGACGTAATCTCGCTGATCGAAGACTGAGGGTTTTCGACGACCACCTATATGTCAACTGTGAACTTAGACACACTCAAAGAGAGGATCACGGCCGAGCACGTGATGTTGACGTTTCTGCTCGTGCTCAGCGCCATCTTCTTCCTCGAACCGATCGTCGAGGAGTACCCGGACGATGCTCGGGTCTTCCCCCAGCTCACTTCCGCGGCCGTGTTCGTCGGTGTCCTGTTGTTGATCGTTCGAAACTACCTCCCGGGTCCGATCCGGTCGTTCGTCGCCGAGGAGGTCTCGATCACCTCCGACACCACGGAGATCGACGACGACCTCGAGACAGCAGAGCCTCCGGAATCAGACGAAGAGCGGGTGGTCGAGAAGGAGACGATCGGCTCGGAGTACGGCTACGAGATCAACGATACGGCGTTCGTGGTCGTGACGGCGGTCGTCTACTTCTTCGCCGGCTGGGCGGCCGGCTTCTTCTGGGTGACGCCGTTTTACGTCGTCTTCTACACGCTGTGGCACAAGGTTCGCGTCACCAAGAGCGTCTTCCTGGCAGTGTTGGCGATGGCCATCCTCTGGGTGTTCATGGAGTTTCTGGGGATGCCCTTCGACCAGGGAAACGTCTTCGACTTCAGCCCGTTCCTGCCTGACTTCCGGCAGTTCCTGCCGTTCTTCCTCGAGTGGGGTGGTCGGTAGATGTCGGCGCTCGAAGCGTTCGTCGAGGGCGTCGTCATCGCCGTCAGCTGGCCCGTGATCGGCTACATGGCGATCGGGCTCCTGGTCGGGATCGTCCTCGGCGCGTTGCCGGGGATCGGTTCCCCCGTCGGGATGGCGATCGTGTTGCCGCTGACGCTGCCGATGGACGCGACGCCGGCGATCATCCTGCTCACGGCGATCTACGCCGGCGCGATGTACGGCGGTTCGATCGCCGCGATCCTGATCAACGCGCCGGGGACGGAGTCGGCGGCGGCGACGACGCTCGACGGCTACCCGATGTCGAAAAACGGGCTGGCGAAAAACGCCCTGGCGATCGCCTCGACCGCGTCGGCGCTCAACGGCTTCCTGGCGGCGATGGC
>PUPA01000241.1 GCA_003552885.1 Natrialbaceae archaeon | reverse complement strand
TGGACTCGCCGGGATTTGAACCCGGGGCCTCTCCCATGCCAAGGGAGTGATCTACCGCTGATCTACGAGCCCGCGTCGCGTCAGTCCGTTCCCGACGGGCGTAAATAAACCTCTCGGATTCATCCACGGGCGGACCGGGGGTCGCTTCGTCGATGGTCCAGTGCGTCGACGACCGTCTGAGGCTGGTCCCCGACCGTCGAGTTCGTGACCAGGGCGGCTCTCCCGGCGTGGCCGACCGACCCGGCGTGCTCACCCGCCGACTGGCATGGTCCGCCGAATCCAGCCGTCCGAATCGTCCTCGCCGTCGGCTTGCCCGGAGAGCGGCCCGGGGAGGCGTGACCCGTCGGTCCAGTCGGGGAGCACCTCGTGGACCTGCGTTCGCCGACGCTCGGCGATCCGACCGTACCGCCGCAGGAGGAACCCGAGGCCGATAAACAGGCCTGCGTCCGCGAGCTCCCGACGGAATCGCTTGCGATCGTGACGGATCGCGAGGGCTTTCGCCAGCGAGAGGACGCCGACGGCCAGGTACAGTGTCGATCGCCGTTCGTCGAGCAGCCACCGTTGGGTCATGGCGCGGCTACCACGCTCGTGGGTTTAGCTGTTGTGTGCCTTTTCACCCCGCGTGCGCCCTCTGCCCGCAGCCGTCCTCGCCGACCAGCGGCGACGGGCAGAGAGCGATTCCGGATCGAATCGAGACTGACTCCAGGCCGAGTCGAGACCGACTCCAGGCCGAGTCGAGACCGACTCCAGGCCGGGTCGAGACCGATTCCAGACCGAGTCGACGCCGGTCACCCCGTGTCGTCGACTATGCGGGCGACGTCCTCGTCGGTCGCCTCGGTGATCCGTCCGGCGTCGATCTCCGTGGCGGCCGGCGCCTCCCAGGCCGCGAGCACCTCGGCGACGTCCTCGTCGGTCGCCTCCGAGGGCGAGAGTCCAGAACAGATCACCTCGTCGAAGATCGAGGTGAACGTCGAGACCAGCCGCTCGTCCTCGCCTCTGACGTTCCAGTGAACGTACGCGAGGGCGTTTACGTTGTCGAACCGGCCGGCCAGTGTGTGGACGAACCGGAACGCTCGGTCCGGACGGACGTGTCTGAGCAAGGCGTTGAGCGAGTGAAAACAGACGACGATCCGCTCCCCGGAGGTCGCCCACCGCTCACAGAAGCGGCTCACCGAGAGGCCGATCGCCGTCAGGTCGGCCGGATCCTCTATCGCGTCGACCGCGATCGGCCCCGAGAAGTCCGGCCCGTCGGCGGCGCTCGCAGAGCGGAGCACGTCCCCGATCGAGATCACCCCCATCTTCGCCGGCCTCTCACCCGCCGTCGGGCCGTCCGGGGATTCTCCCGGGAACGTCACCCGGAGCTCCGCCGTCGCGCCGTGACGGGTAGAGAGGGCCCGACACGGCTCCGGCTCGCCGCCGGGCCCGTGGAGGGCCAGTACGGTCGCGGGGGGCTCGACTCGTTCGTGAGTGGTCGGTTTCATCTGTGCTCGCCGGATGGCGATACGACGAGGTAGGCCCGACCGCGACTTTATAATTCCGGCCGAGTGGACGGGTTCCCCCGGCCCCACGCGGAGCTACAGCTCCTCGTCGCGGAACTCGATGTCGGCGACGAGGTCGTACGGGTGGGCGTCCTTGCGGATCCCGTCGACGAGGGCGAACGCCTCGCCGGGGGTGAGAAAGTGTTCGGTGACGACCCGTCCGAGCGGCGTCGGATCGAGTCCGTCGATGAACCCATACTGGAGTAGCTTCCCGACGGCGTGTTTGGTCGGCACGTCGCCGATCATCCGGTCGTTGAGCCGTTTGGCGTCCCGACCACCGACGACCACGTTCGCGAGGGTCTCCTCGACGGCGCCGTCCTCGTCGTAGCGGGTCACCACGGGCTCCATCTCGCCTTTCAGCAGCGAGAAGGCGATCTCGTCTTCGGTGCCCTCCATCGAGCGGTGGTAGGCACAGTCCGGCTCGACGAGGACGTACACCGTCCCCTCGTCGTGGTAGTCCGGCCGACCGGCCCGGCCGAGCATCTGGTGGAACTCCTGGACTGAGAGCCACTCGATACCCATCGCCAGCGAGTCGAAGATCACCTGCGAGGCCGGGAAGTCGACGCCGGCGGCCAGCGCGGCGGTCGTCACGACCGCGGCGAGCTCCTGGTCGGCGAACTTCCGTTCGACGCGCTTCCGGCGGCCGTAATCGAGCCCGGCGTGGTAGGCGGCGGCGTCGTACTCGAGCCGGCGGGCGATCTCGTGACAGCGTCGCCGGGAGTTGGTGAAGACGATCGTTTGCCCACGATACCCCTTCGAGGATTTCGAATCGAACTCCCGACGGACGAGCCTGTTCGCCATCCGGACTTTCTCCTCGCCGTCCGCGAAGGTGACGTGGCGTTCGATCGGCACGGGCCGTTCCTCGAACTCGATCAGGGTGGCCTCCAGCCCCCGGGCGAGCCCTTCGGGGTTACCGACGGTCGCCGAGAGGTAGATCCACTGGGCGCCGTCGTACCCCTCACGGTCGTCGGCTCGTCGTTCCGTCGTGTACGTCAGCCGCGAGATCAGCCCGTCGAGGCGGTGGCCCCGTTCGGCCTCCTTCAGGGTGTGTACCTCGTCGATGACGACGGTGCCGACGTCGCCCAGCTCCTTGCCCGTCCGCAGCGCGTGATCGATCCCCTCGTAGGTGCCGACGATCACGTCCGCGTTCGGGTCGAACCGGCCACCGGAGTCGGTGATCCGGCTCGCCCCGACCCTGATCGAGACGTCGACGAGGTGGCCGTACTCCTCTCTGAAATCCTCGTACTTCTGATTCGCCAGCGCGACCAGCGGAACTAAAAAGAGCAGCGTCCCCTTCCCCTCGAGGACGCGGTGTATCCCCGCCATCTCGCCGACCAGGGTCTTGCCCGTCGCCGTCGCGCTCACCACGAGCTGGTCGTCGCCCTCGAGGAGCCCGTGGTCCACCGAGAGGCTCTGGACGGGAAGGAGGGTGTCGAACCGGTCCTCGAGGAGCCCCTGGATGCCGGGGTGGAGGTCGAGCGTGTCGACGGGGACGGGGTCGACCTCGTCGGTCGTCGCACTGATCGTGTCGAACCGCGTGAGCTCGGGGTCGAGTTGGCCCTCTAGCAGGTTGACGATCCGCTGGAGTTCGCCCACCTCGAACATGAGCTCCTCTAAGCGCTCTCTCGCCGCGCCGGTGATACTCCCGGTGTAGGAGAGCTGGCGGTCGAGCTCCCGGCGGGCGCAGTCGGCACAGATCCAGTCGTCGTCGTCTCTGATCGCCGTCTCAGTCGTCACCGGCGAGTACCGGCCCGCGGAGGCACAGTACCGGCAGGTCCGGACGACCTTCGCCTCGAGCTGGTAGCCGTCGAGCATCTCCCGAAGCTCCGCACGTCCCTCGATGGAGGTCTGCTCTGAGATGCGGATGCGTCCGGCCCGGCGGGCCAGTTCGACGAACTCGTCGGGCTGGCGGGGCTCCTCGCTCGAGCCGCGTTTGAGGCGGAACTTCGCCGGCCGCGGGCCGGCGTCGGTCTCGGCGAGCCCGAGTTTCGCCCGGAACAGCCGCTCGCCGTCGCGTTCGACGGAGACGAGGTAGTCGTCGCCGGCCTCGTGACAGAACAGCGTCTCGACCTCCCCGACCTGCTGTGACACTGCTGGACGGTAGTTCGGCGGTGCACTTGAGCCGTTCGAAACGACGGGTCACCCCGACGGAGGTTCACCGCGGCGGCTGTCGGCGACGGCCGGTCAGTCGAGCAGCCTGATCTCGTCGTCGCCGTTTGGCACCGCACAGAGGAACGCCCCCTCCTCCTCGCCCCCGTTTCGGTACCAGTGGACCGTCCCGGCGGGGACGAGAACCGAGTCACCCGACTCGACCTCGTGCTCCTCGTCTCCGATCCCCACGGTGTATCCGCCGGCGAGGACGTACTGTTCGTGTTCGACGGCGTTCGTGTGTTTCGGGACCTCGGCGCCGGGGGCGAGGGTGAACCGGCGGACGGCGAAGTTCGGTGCGCCGTCGTCCTCGCCGATCAACACGCCCTTCCGGAGCCCGTCGGCGGCGTCGACGGTCTCGTACTCGACTTCCTCCCCGCGACGGATCGTCGGCTCGGGATCGCTCATGTCCCCGACGTGGTCGGCCGGGAACCTAAACGTTCCCCGACGCGGTCGGCCGGGAACCTAAACGTTCCCCGACGTGATCGGCCGGACACCTCGCCGTTCCTCGACGGCGGATCTCCCGGGGCCGTCGCTCGCCGGTGTAAAATACGGTTGTTACGTGCCGATACTCCCGCGAATTCGCCTTACAGGCGCTCGACGTTGGTCGCGCGTGGGCCCTTGGGGGCCTGCTCGATGTCGAACTCCACGTCCTGGCCCTCCTCGAGGTCCGGACCGCCGACGTCCTCCATGTGGAAGAACACGTCGTCGTCCGCGTCGTCAGTCGAGATGAATCCGTAGCCGCCGGTGTCGTTGAAGAAATCAACGGTTCCTTTCGCCATTGCGTTT
>PUPA01000252.1 GCA_003552885.1 Natrialbaceae archaeon | reverse complement strand
CGGACGTCCGCTCTATGGCCTCGCTCAGCGGGAGGTCCCCGTCCGCACCGTTCTGTATCGCCGACAGTCGCATGAACCACGGGAGAAACAGGTACGTTCCGACGCCGGCGAAGACGCCAGCGACGCCGCCGTAGACCGCGTCTTCGATGGCCAGCTCGCCGACCACGGTGAAGGCGACGACGTTCACGACCGCCGATCCGACGGCGATCGCCGTGAGATACCGCTCGTCCGGCTCCTCGGAGGGCATACCTGTGACGTTCCGGATCGCCGATAAAAACAGTTCCGATGGCACCCGAGCCGGCGGGCCGAACGGTTGCCCTTAAGTCCCGGCTCCCACAACCGGGAGGTATGCAGGACAGAACCCATGCGGCCGACGCCGAGCCGGGCGACGACGTCACCGTCGCCGGCTGGGTCCACGAGCTGCGGGATCTCGGCGGCATCGCCTTCCTCATCCTCCGGGACAGCTCGGGGAAGATCCAGGTCAAATTCGAGAAAGACGAGATGGACGAGGCCCTCGTCGAGACCGGGCTGGGGGTCGCCCGCGAGAGCGTCGTCTCGGTCTCCGGGCGCGTCGAGGAAGAGCCCCGGGCGCCGACGGACGTCGAGGTCGTCCCCGAGTCGGTGGAGGTCATCGCCCCCGCGGATCCCGAACTCCCGCTCGATCCCTCCGGAAAGGTCGACGCCGAGCTCTCTACGCGTCTGGACAACCGGACCCTCGACCTCCGGAAGGAGGAGGTCCAGGCGATCTTCGAGGTCCGTGCAGAGGTCCTCCGGGCCGCCCGCGAGCGGTTCCGCGGGGTCGGCTGTACGGAGATCACGACCCCGAAGATCGTCGCCACCGGCACCGAAGGGGGCACCGAGCTGTTCCCGATCACCTACTTCGGTCGGGAGGCCTTCATGAACCAGAGCCCACAGCTTTTCAAACAGCTGATCGCCGGCTCGAACGTCGAACGGGTGTTCGAGATCGGCCCGATCTTCCGTGCCGAAGAGCACAACACGCCCCGTCACCTCAACGAGGCGACCTCGATCGACTTCGAGGGGGCGTTCTGTGACGACGCCGACGCGATGGACGTCGCCGAGGAGGTCGTCAGAGCCGTCTACGAGGGCGTCGCCGAGAACTGCACGGAGCAACTCGAGAGCCTCGGGCTCGCCGAGGAGTTTTCGGTCCCCGAGGAGTCGTTCCCCCGGCTGACCTACGAGGAGACGATCGAACGCATCAACGCCACGGGAGCCCTCGAGGAGCCGCTCGTCTGGGGCGACGACCTGCCGACGGAAGGCGAGAAGGCCCTCGGCGAGGAGATCGACAGCCACTATTTCATCACCGACTGGCCGAGCGAGATCAAGCCCTTCTACATCAAAGACCACGACGACGATCCGGAGCTGTCGACCGGCTTCGACCTGATGCACCCACGGATGGAGCTCGTCTCCGGCGGCCAGCGCGAACACCGGTACGACCGCCTCGTCGAGGGGTTCGAACAGCAGGGGCTCGACCCCGACCAGTTCGCCTACTACACCGAGATGTTCCGGTACGGAATGCCACCTCACGCCGGCTTCGGGCTGGGCGGCGAGCGGCTGATCGTGACGATCCTCGGACTCGAGAACATCCGCGAGGCGGTGTTGTTCCCGCGGGATCGTCAGCGACTGAGCCCGTAGAGCCCCAGGGGCCGGCAGGATGGCCCCGGAGCCGAGCGAGGTCGTCGGCAACCGTCGCCAGCTAACACGACCGGAACCGCCGCCTTCGACCCCGATCGAACGGTTTTAACCGGGGGAACGTGTACCGTGGAGCGATGGGGCTCCTCGAGAAGCTGAAATCGTTGCTCGGTCGGGACGACGACCGGGAGCACCGCCGAGAGCGCGGCGGTGTCACTGTCGAACGGTCGACGAAGGACGAACCCGGAGCCGAGCCGACCTCGGACGGGCCCGAGACGGCGGACGCCGAACCCGACGCCACGACCGACGTGGACGTCGGCGCGGCCAACGGCGCGGACGAGGAAGACGAAGACGCAGCGGTCGATGACACCGATGCCGACACGGACGAGGAAGACGCGGTCGACGACACCGATGTCGACACGGATGAGGAAGATGAGGACGCAGACGCGGCCGACACGGATGAGGAAGATGAGGACGCAGACGCGGCCGACACGGATGAGGAAGATGAGGACGCAGCGGTCGACGACACCGACGTGGACGACGATACTGACGCGGACGACGCGGACGACGCGGACGACGACACCAGCGTGACGGCCGAGGCCGAGCTGGAGGACGACAGGGCTGGCGCCGGGGCGGCCGAGTCGGTCACCGAGATCAAAGGGATCGGTCCGGCGTACGCCGACCGGCTGGCCGACGCCGGCGTGGAGACGGTGAGCGAGCTGGCGGCCGCCGACGCCGCGGAGCTCGCCGAGGCGGCGGACATCTCCGAGACGCGACTCCGCGGCTGGATCGACCGGGCGAAGGTCAGGTAGCCGGCCCGCCCGCCGGCTCGTTCCTGGGAACCGCAACACCGTTACCCGGTGGGCTCTATGTGGCGGTCATGAACGACCCGAGCGTTATCACGACGCCAGAGGCGTTCCACACGGCCGCCTCGGCCGACGGCGTGGGCGCCCCGGGGACGGACGCCCGACCGGTTCGGGTTCCGGTCGAGGTACGGCTCACGGTCGACGACCCCTTCGAGGCCTACTGGCGGGCCCGGGACGGCGAGGGCGGTGCGTTCCTCGAGACGACCGGCGGCCAGGCCGGCTGGGGATACTTCGGCGTCGATCCCGTCGACTGGCTGACGGTGTCCCCCGGGGCCGCCCCGTGTGGGGAGGAACGATCACCGACCCTCGCGGCGCTCGAGGGACTGCTCGACGGGGAGACGTTGCGCCGGGGCGACTGTACGGTTCCGTACCCCTGTGGTGCGATCGGCTGGCTCTCTTACGACGTCGCCCGCGAGCTCGAGGAGCTGCCGGGATCGGCGGCCGACGACCGGGAGCTGCCCCATCTCGAACTCGCCGTCTACGACCGCCTCGCGGCGTGGGAGGAGCCCCGCGAGGGGGAGACGAGCCTGCGGATCGTGGCCTGCCCGCGAGTCGGCGACGACCCCGACGCGGCGTACGAACGCGGCCGCGAGCGGGCTCTGGAGCTCGTAGAACGGATCGAAACCGGCGAGCGCACCGTCGGCGAGCCGCCGACCGCGACGCGGGAGGCGACCTTCGAGAGCACCATCGGCCGGGAGGCGTTCGCCGAGAACGTCCGTCGGGTGAAGGGGTACGTCCGCGACGGCGACACCTTCCAGACGAACGTCTCCCAGCGGCTGGTCGCGCCCGCCGCGGTCCACCCCGTCGCCGCCTACGACGCCCTCCGGCGAGTCAACCCCGCGCCGTACTCCGCCCTGCTGGAGTTTCGCGCCGCCGACCTCGTCAGCGCGAGCCCCGAGCTCCTCCTCGAACGCGACGGAGCGTCACTCCGGACGGAACCCATCGCGGGCACCCGTCCACGCGGGGACGGTCCGGCCGAGGACGCCGAGCTCGAGGCGGACCTACTCGGCGACGAGAAAGAGCGTGCCGAACACGCGATGCTCGTCGACCTCGAACGAAACGACATGGGGAAAGTGTGTGACTACGGCAGCGTCGAGGTCGCAGAGTACCGACGGGTCGACCGCTACTCGGCGGTGATGCACCTCGTCTCGGACGTGACGGGCCGGCTCCACGAGGATCGCAGCCTCGCGGACGCGATCGCCGCGCTTTTCCCGGGTGGCACGATCACGGGCGCCCCGAAGCCGCGAACGATGGAGATCATCGACGAGCTCGAGGCCACGAGACGGGGGCCGTACACCGGAAGCGTCGGGATCTTCGGCTTCGACGGCAAGGCGACGCTGAACATCACCATCCGGACGCTCGTCCGATACGGCGAGGAGTACCACCTCCGGGTGGGGGCGGGGATCGTCCACGACTCGGTGCCGGAGGCGGAGTACGAGGAGACCATCGATAAGGCCCGGGCGCTGATCGCCGCCGTCGACGAGGCCCTCGGCGAACGGGCCGCGATGGCCGTCGAGACCGACGGCGGCCGCCGTGGCTCGGGGGCCGACGACGGTGGTGACCCGGCGTGACGGACACGCACGTCCTCGTGATCGACAACTACGACTCGTTCGCGTACAACCTCGTCCAGTACGTCGGAGAGGTTGCCGACGACGTCACGGTCAGGCGAAACGACGCCATCGACGTGGCGGGCGTCCGCGAGCTCGATCCGACGGGGATCGTCGTCTCGCCCGGCCCGGGGACGCCACGGGAGGCCGGCGTCTCGATCCCGCTTTTCGCCGAGACGGAGTTCCCCATCCTCGGGGTCTGTCTGGGCCACCAGGCGCTGTGTGCGGCAAACGGCGCGCCGGTCGTCCACGCCCCGGAGGTCGTCCACGGCAAACCCTCGGTGCTCTCTCACGCCGGCACCGGCGTCTTCGAGGGCATCCCGGAGCGGTTCCAGGTCGGCCGCTACCACTCGCT